>JAOTWH010000001.1 GCA_029863035.1 Acidimicrobiia bacterium
CCTCACCAACCCGGTGGAGCACGTGGTCTCCTACCTGCCGCTCAGCCACATATTCGAACGACTCACCACCAGTGGCGCCGGCCTCTCCAGCGCCAACAACCGCTTCGAGTACTACTTCGTCCCCGAGCTCCCGATGCTCCCCGATGCCCTCAAACACGCCCGTCCCACCTTCTTTGTCGGCGTGCCAAGGGTGTGGGAGAAGTTCGAGGCGCGCATCAAGGCTGAGGTAGCCGAGACACCGAAGGTTCGCCAACGCCTCTTCAACTGGGCTACCACCGCCGGCATCGACGCCATTCGGATGCGCGACGAGGGCAGGCGCCCGGGCCTTGGAACCTCACTTGGCGCGAAAGTGGCCGCCAAGGTCGTTGGCAAGAAGGTGTTCGGCGAGCTCGGCTTGGATCGCTGCCATTACGCGGTGTCGGGAGCAGCACCGCTGGCGCCCGACGTGCAGCGATTCTTCCAGGGCATTGGTTTGCCACTCCATCAAGGATGGGGAATGACCGAGACCACGGCCGCATGCACCGTTCAGGGTCCGAGCGACCTCCACGTTGGCAGCGTCGGACAGCCGCTGGGCGGGGTGGAGCTGAAACTGGAGGACGACGGAGAGATCAAAGTGAGGGGTCCGAACATATTCCAGGGCTACTACGACCAGCCTGAACAAACCGAGGACGCTCTTGGCAAGGATGGCTGGCTGTCTACCGGCGACATCGGAGAGCTCACCGCGGACGGCTCGGTTCGAATCGTCGACCGCAAGAAGGACATCATCATCACCGCCGGGGGCAAGAACATCGCTCCCCAAGAAATCGAGGCTCGGCTCAAGGCCGATGGGTTGATCGGCGAGGCCATCGTTATCGGCGACCAGAAGCCCTTCCTGGTGTCGCTCATATCACTCGACCCGGATGAGGTGCGGGCGTTCCTGCACCACCACGGAGTCGAACCGAAGACCGACGCCGAGCTCTACAAACACTCCATGGTCCTGGACCACACAGAGAAAGTGGTCGAAGGTGTTAACGCCCAGTTCTCTCGGGCCGAGAGCGTTCGTAAGTGGTCCATCGTCGAAGGCGGTTTCCCAGGGGAGGCGCTCACCCCGACGCTGAAGCTGAAGCGCAGCGTGGTGAACAGTCTGTTCTCCGACCAGATCGAGGCGCTCTACACCTAGCCGGCCTCCAGCCAGACACACCCAGCCAGCTTCGCCGGACACAATCAACCGGCCTCCGCCCCCTCCGGCGGGTACTCCCCTCTAAAGGGGGGAGAGACAATCGACTAAGTAGCTTCCGGCATCTGCTCTTTCGGCCGACCGGCGTGCAGAACCGACCCGGGGACGCTGCCGGGGCCTTCTGATCTGTTCCATACCACCCGTTGCGGGAACGGGATATCGATCCCGCCGGCATCGAACGCAGGCTTGAGGCGACCCCTGATCTCTCGGGCCGCCGCGAACTGCTCGCCCGGTTCGGTTTGAATCACCAAACGGATGGCTATCGCACTGGACCCGAACTCCTGCACGCCCCAGATCTCTGGCTCGGAGATGATGGTGGCGTATTCGAGCCGCTCCTCCCACACCGAATCGGCGACTGACTTGATCACTTCGGCAGCGTGGCCAAGGTCGGTGTCATAGGCCACCTCGATGTCGAGCACGGCCCGCGACCACAGCTGACTCTTGTTGCCGATTCGGTGGATCTCCCCGTTGGGAACGAACCAGACCACACCCTCAACGTCGCGCAGCCGGGTAGTGCGAAGCGAGACCGCCTCCACCACCCCTGTGGCCTCGCCAAAGTCGACGATGTCTCCCACTCCATACTGGTCCTCAACGATCATGAATATGCCGGCCAAGAAGTCGCGCACGATGCTCTGGGCTCCGAACCCGAGTGCCACGCCAACGATGCCGGCGCCGGCGACGAGCGGACCCAAGTTCAGATTGAATTCGGCCAGGACGATCAGGACGGCAAGTGAGTAGATGACCGCCGTCGCCAGCGATCTCAGCACGGTGCCAACGGTCTCGGCTCGCTGCTCTCGACGCTCCCTGTGCAGGCGGAGGTCGTCCATCTTGGCGGTAGCCCGGTCGTGAAGAGCAGCCAGCGGGCCGCGCGATATCTCGCCCTCTCGCTCTGCCTGCTGGCTTGCACTGCGAGAGATCATCCCGCCCACAGCCCGGTCGATCGCCCTGCGCACCGCCCGGTTTATCAACCAGGCGACGGCGAAAATGGCGAGGGCGGTGAGGGGTTTCTCTACCACCCATTCAACGACCTCCGTCCAGAACTTGCTGTTGGTTGCGTCGTAGACCCTCTCGCAGACAAAGCCTGGCTCCGCCCCGCAAGCGTCAAAAAGGTCTGCCAACAGTGGAGTCGTCACCTCGGGAGCGTATATCGAGACAGCTCCCGTCCCCTGTCTTTCCTCACAGGGACAGTCGGTTCAACTCCTGGCGAGCATCCACGTCGACCGAAGCGATGGTGGCTGCCAAATAGGCCCGGTCCCAAAAGACCTCTCGCAACGGTGTTCCGATGCGCCGATCCAACTCGGCTGCGATGGGCGTTGGCCCGTTCTCAACGCGATCGGCATCCTTGCGGCGCTTCTTCTTCTTCTTCTTCTTCTTCTTCGACGGCTCGGGCGGTGGGGGCCGAGTTGCCAGCGCCTCCTCCAACTCGTGCTTGAGTCGCGTCGGAGAGAAGGACGCGATGACGTTTCTACCGAAGCTGCGACCAGTTTCCACCGAAACCGCAGCCACGAAGTCCTCCAGATGACAAAGCGCCTGGTCGAGCGGCGCATCGGGCGGCAAATCGATCACCTCGGCAACAAGAGCATCGCGCGCTTGCACCCAGCGTTCATCGAAGTGCACCCGTGCTCCGTCCAACAGCCGTGCTCTATGCCCGATTATCCGAACTGCATTACGAATATCGGCCAGCTGCTTACCCGCGATCGCCTTCTTCGCCTCCAAGCGCTCCGTCAAGTGGGCCGCCAACTCATTGATTCCGATCGGAGCGGCGGCGGGGGGATCTGCCGCGGTTGCGAAGTAGCGATCAGGACTCAGGCCGTCCGCAGCCAACTCCGCCATCAACGCATCGCCGACGGCTCCAGCTTGTTGACCGAGCCGATCCAGCTTGTTCAGCACGAACAGGAACTGATCTCGATATGACGCAAGCGGTGCGAGGAACTCATCGTGTAGAGACCGATCCGCGTACTTCTCCGGATCGAAAACCCAAACCACGACGTCTACCAGCGGCAGGATCCGTTCCACCGTCAACCGATGTGATCGCTCCACGCTGTCCTGGTCCGGAAGATCCAGAATCGCCACCGACGGCATGGCGAGGTTCTTCACTCGCTCCGTGATGCCAAGCTCCGTTAGGAGAGTGTCCAAGTCTGCTCCGGCCTCTTCCGGCACCCACGCCATCGGCTGGGCGGTATGAGGGCGGGACTCGCTAACGGAAGCCACCTCCTCGCCGGCCAGCGCATTCAACAAACTCGACTTGCCGGACCCGGTCGCACCAGCCAGTGCCGCCACGAAAACACCGCCGCCGAAGCCGCGCCGTGCCCCGAGCCGATCTGCGATCTGGGTGGCCTCAACGAGCTCGGCATTGTCGAGCACGCCGCCTGCCCGCAGCAACGCGCTATCGAGTCCCGTGACAAGGTCGGCGATCGCCCTCATTTCGCAACGTCCTCCACCAGGTGCGGGCCATGATCATCGAGCGCCTTTGCCATCGCCAAGAGCTGTGACGGATCTCCCACCACCTCGCGGAAGCGCCGGGCGTCGTGGCGGGCGACGTCGCTTATCGCCTGCGTCAGGAGTTCTCGTACTGCTCTGGCCACCGCAACGACGCCGTTCTGGCCATAGAAGCGCTCAAACACTTTGGGCAGCTCAACTCCTTCATGCTGAGTAGCCGAGTCGACCAACGCTGCGGTGAGCTTCTTTCGCTTGCGACGCGAAATCCGGCCCCGCTTGGACCGCTCAACAGCAAGCGCCTGCACCTGCTTCACCCAACCCTCCACCACCTCGGTCGCATAGTCATCGGTCTCGGGGCCGTGACGCCACAAGCTGGTGTCCGACGCATCTAGAACAACCTTCCCCGCATCATCTCGCGACCACTCGTCGGCGGTCTGTTGCGCTCCGATTCCGGCGCGCCTGGTGAAGGCGTGGGCCAATTGCTCCTTGCCCGATTTGGAGCTGGCCCGAGTGGCGCTATGACGACCCTCTCGCAACTCAAGGTCCAATTCTCGGACGCTGCGGGCATAGGCCGTATCAGCGATCGTGATGAGGCGACGAGCCGACTCCGCCTCGGATCGAACCACCGAAGCCAGCGCCGCGCCCGATTGTGCGAAATCTTCCAACGCTCGAACGCTGGAGCGATCCACAAGCTCGTTGCGCAACTCGATGTCGGCCAGTGTCTCCAACTCCTTGCGTAATCCAGCGAGGGCCGCCACCGGGAGACCATCGTTGGTGGTCTGAATGCCCTGCTCATACACGACGAAGAGCGCATTTCGATCTGGCGCCGGGATGAAACCCGCCTCTGCCAACATCTCGGCGTAGTGATCGACCACCTTCTCGGCGACGCCCGGCCTGTCCGGAACCCGATTGAGCACGAAGAGAATGGGAACACCGCGACGCCTGGCAACACCAAGCAACTCCCAATGAGAGGCATCTGCGTAGCGAGAAGCGCTGGTGACAGCCACGACCAACTCGGCAAGAGACGCCATCGCCTCAGGTCGCTCTTCCGTCGGCGCCACCGTGTCGATGATGGTCAAGGTCTCCAAGAGCTCATCGCCACTCAGGACCAGCTCCACCGAGTCGTCCACCTGGTCCTTGACCTGGGCCATGAAGTCCGACCAGTAGCGACCAGCGTGGCGCCGATGGGCCCATATCACAGCGGTTTCGGTGGTGGGTCGGATGAGTCCGACCTCGGAAACCTTGCTCTGCGCAAGTGAGTTCAGGATCGTCGACTTGCCGGTGCCGGTCAGCCCCACGATGGCCACCGCAGTTAGGGCTGAGCTTTCGCCGGTGCGTGGCGCCCGCCTTTGATTGATCGCCCTGAGAAGCACCACGCGCTCCCTGTCGTCCGACAGGCGGAGTTCGACAGATCGCAACGCTTCAGCCATCGCCGCTAAATGGGTCTGCTGAGGTTCCTGTGCCGAGTCGACCATCAGCGCGATTGTCCCATGAGCCGCTCCAAATCCGGTGCTTTCAAGGCAAGGCCTAATTGGCCGAGAACATGCGTGGACCCCACGTTATGGCAAGCGGCTGATTTCCAACACCACCGATCCACCGACCGATCAGTCGCGCCTCGCCCCGCCCGATGCAAAGTCCGAAGTGCTTCTGAGAGCGAATCTGTCACACCCACGATCTACGTTGTGGGTATGGCGATACGGCTCGAGAACGACCAAGTACACATAGACGAACTGGTGTGCGAGATGCCCCGGTTGGCTTCGCTCTTGCGCAGAACGCCACCCGACGAGAGGGCCGAGGTGGTGTGCCAGGCGCTGGAAGTAGGTGCCGTCGGATTGGCGAACACGCGACTCGGTCTTGGGCTCGATGAAGCCGAGGCTCGTTTTCGAGCGGTGGCTACCGAATCCGCCGCCGCACTGGCTGCCAAATTCGATCCCGACAACCGCAGCTCGATGGTGGCAAAGGCACAAACCGAGTTCACATCGGTCTTCGATCAGCTGCTGGCGAGCATCGATCCGAGCTCGACCGATAGCCATGCGGCCCGCTTCCTGGCCCTTATCGAGGAGCGACTGACCACTGCCCTCGACTCCGAAGATTCCTCCATGGTCCAGCTGCGCCAAGCCGTCGAGCAGGGCTTCCGCCAAGTCGAGAAGCAGATGGCGCGCAACGACGGCAAGAACGACGGCAAGGCAGAAGAAGCCGCCAAGGGAACATCCAAGGGTGTTGCCTATGAGGACTTGCTGGAGGACACCCTGCGCAGCCAGGCCAAGGTCATCGGTGCCCTCGTTGAACGCACCTCGCGTGATCCAGGCTCCCTGGGCCCGACTGCCCTCGTGGGCGACTTCGTGCTGATCCTGGCCTCGGGAAAGCGCATCGTCCTCGAAGCCAAGAACAAGGCCTCGCTCGGGCTGCATGGCGACGGTGTGCTCAAGGAACTCGATCGCGCCATGGCCAACCGGAGAGCCGAGTTCGCCATCTGTTGCTCGGCCGTCGATGACGCTTATCCATCTGAGGTTGGTCGGTTCGGCGTCTACGACGACAAGGTCCTGGTGGTGGACGATGGGGATGGGACGATGCTTGCTGCGGCGATCAGGTGGGCGGCGGCGAGAATCGATGCACCCGTCGATGACGCTGGCATGATCGATGCTGCGGCCATCGCCGAAAAGCTCGACCGCATTCGGGCCTTGGGCCAGCGGGTATCTGCCACCAAACGATCACTCACCGAGGTACGCACGTCGCTAGAGGGAGCGGGCAACAGCCTTGACGAATTGCGAAGCGATCTGCTCGACTTGGTCGACGAAGCTTTGAGAGAACTGAGACTCGTTGGCGACGTCGCCGAGGCTCCGTTAGCCGTGGCCTAGGGCGCCTGGGTCGGGCTTGCGGAAGTGGCTGAGGGCTTCGACCTCCTCCACCTGATCGAAGTACGCAACGGCAGCGCTTCGACCCATGTCGAACAGGTGCCTGGCTATGACGGGCGAAACGTTGAAGTCGAGAGGATCACGTTCGGCCGGTATCTCCACCATCATCGCCTTCTCCATCAGGGAGCCCCGCAGTGTTCCCGAGGCCCGGACGCTGGCCTCCACCACCGCTCTCACTAACGAAACCGGGCCGTTGATGGCCTTGGCAGCCTTGGGCATCAACGAGTCGACGAACTTGAACCCAACTACTGGGTGCTCTGCGTCCCAAGGCGCCACCCGCAGTGGGAAATTGGCCGTTAGTGCTCCATCACAGAAGAGCGAGACCTCGGCCGTGCGAAGGTTGCGAAGTTGAACCGGGCGGAAGAAGAAGGGAACGGCACACGACATCCTCACTGCTCTCGCAACAGAGAATCGGTCCGCTTGTGTCCCATACTCGGCGAGCTGGTCCGGTAGGACGACGCCCCTTTGGTGGGTTAGATCGGTGCTCACCATGCGCAACGCACCGGGTGGCAGGTCGCCGAAGGTCTTCACGCCCTTGGCTTTCAGCAGCGATCGCCAAACGCGCTCGATCTTGTCCCCCCGGTTGTGACCGAGGCCTACCGCCAAGGCCAGGTGCTTTCCCAGCCCGGGGAAACGGGCGGCTGGCATGGGGTCGGCCAGCTCAGGCCACGGCACCACCATGACTGCCTCGGCCAATTCGTCTGCGGTGTATCCGGCTGCCACCAACGAGCCAACCAGAGACCCAGAAGAAGTCCCAACCACCTGTTCGAATCGGTAACCGCTGTCCATGGCGCCGGCCGCAGCGCCGGCCAGAGCTATGCCCTTGATACCCCCGCCCGCGAACACTCCATGAACTACTCGTTCCATTAGCTATTAATCGACCCAAAACGGCCATCCCTTAGCCTTCAGGCCGAAATAACGGCAGTCGCCGCCTGCCCTTCGGAACAACCATCGAGCACCGGGCAGTAGCGGCACCACGGGCCGCCATGGCGGTCTGGTGCAGCGCCAGATGCCCAGCTCGTGCGCATCTGATTGACCATCTCGGCCACCTTCACCGCGGTGGCGTCAACGCTGGCGCGGCTCGGCACGTCTTCCTGCCGCTCGCCGGTTCTCACCGAGACCGCTTCGACCCTCGCCGGGAGCTCATCCTTGGTCAGCGCCCACAGCAGCGCATAGAAGTGGAGCTGATCGAGCGGATCGTCCAACCGGCCGGTCTTCCAGTCGATGAGGCGCACCCCACCGTCATCCTCGAATACTGCGTCGATCGAGCCCTTCAGCAACACTGCTTGGCGGGGCGTCACCTCCAGCGCAACCTCTGCACCGACGAAACCCTCGAGCTGCAGCACCTTGAATCGGTCGTAGAGACCGCCCACTTCTTCTATCACTCGCCCGAGCTCACTCGGCTTCAGCTTGAGGGCGCCGATATTCACGTTCATTCCCGAACCGATCTCTTCACGACAGACCTGCTCGAGGTGGGTCGGCGACGTTGGCTGCCCATTGAGGTGGCGAGCGAAGAGGCGGTGTGCCAACTTGCCGGAGAACCCAGCTCTGCTCTCTGGCCCGTACTCGCCACGGAAGCGGGCAGCGGCGTACTCGGGGCAGCGCAGAAAAGTCACGAAGGACGTTGCCGAAACGTCGATCTGATCGCCCGGGACGACTGACGGGAATTCGATCACGGCTGCCAGCGTATCCACCACCCGCCTCGATCTCTTGGCGCTGAGTCCTACCTACAATCGCTGCTCCGCTCGTGATCTCCAAGTACCTCAAACGACTGATCCCGCGAACGCGCAACGCCCGAATAGCAGCCTCTATTGGGGCAGTTCCGCTTGGCCTGCTGGTCTTGCTGCTGCTCATCTTCGGCTTCGACCGGTTCTTGCACCGTGGCGAAGTCCTCAGAAATGTGACCCTGGCCGGTGTCCCCCTTTCAGGCCTCGACGAAGATGGGGTTCGTGACGCGGTCGCCGATCTGGAAACAGAGCTCACTGCCACACCAGCGATATTCATGGTCAACGATCAGCAATTCGTGCTCGATCCCGAAACCGTGGATCTCACCATCGACACCGACGCGGTGGTTGCCGAAGCTATGGCCACCGGGCGCCAGGGCGGTCCGGTTCGACGACTCGGTGACTGGCTGCGACAGCTGCGCACCGAACGCGAGGTCGAGTTCGCCGTATCGATCGATGACACGGCCCTGGGCGAGGTTTTCGAAGCCTGGGAAGAAACGGCCATCGAAGCTCGTGCCTTCAACGGAGCCGTGCTGGTGGTGGATGGAACTGCAGTAGCCGACTATCCGATGAGAGGCCTGGCCATCGATCGCGAGTCGTCGCCGGTGCTCGTACTCGAGAGCCTGTCGCAACGCAATCGCTCCGCGGTGGAGATCCCATTAGCCGTCGTCGAGCCTGCTCTGGCAGAAGCCGACATCGACGACGCGGTACAGGAGGCGAATGTCGCTATCACGGGCAACCTCGAGCTGAGCCGAACAGCCAGAGAGGTGCGCTCAGTCACATTCACCCAAGCCCAGCTCGCTGCTGCCCTGGTGTCGAGTTTCGAGACAGATCCACCGCGAATCGAGCTGGGCTTCGATCCAGATGTCATCGACCAGTTCCTTGGCCCGCTGCGGGCCGAACTCGAGGATCCGCCAACGGACGCCGAGTTCCGCATCAACGATGACCTCACGGTCACACTCGTGCCGAGCGAGGCAGGGACGGTGCTTGACTCAGCCGAGGTGGCAACCGCGCTCTACCAGGCCGCGCTGACCGAGTCGCGTCGCGGCGTTTTGCCTGTGGTCGAAGGCGCCCAGCCGCAGTTCACAACCGAGGCAGCCCAGGCGATGATGCCGATCGAGTTGGTATCGGAGTTCACCACCAAGCACAACTGTTGTGAGAATCGGGTCTCCAACATCCAGCTGATGGCCGACCTCATCGACCGTCACATCGTCCAACCGGGCGAAACGTTCTCGCTGAACGAATTCATCGGTCGACGCACTCTTGACAAGGGGTTCCTCAACGCGCCCATGATCCAGGGCGGTGAGCTGATCGATGATGTCGGCGGCGGAGTTAGCCAGTTCGCCACCACCATGTTCAACGCCGTGTTCTGGGGCGGCTACGAAGACATCGAACACACCCCCCACTCCATCTACATCAGCCGCTACCCGCGACTGATCGAGGCCACGGTGTCATGGCCCCGACCCGATCTTGTTTGGCGCAACAACACCGATGCCATCGTGATAATCGATACCGCTCACACCGACACCTCGATAACCGTTCGCTTCTTCGGCAACAACGATGGGCTCGAGGTCGGTTCTTTCGTCGGCGAACCGTTCAACTTCACTGAAGCCGTCACCACATACGAGGTGAACCCCGAGGTGGCTCCCGGAACGGAACAGATCATCTCCGGAGGATCGGGTGGATACACGGTGACCGGAAAGCGGATCCTGACCTATCGCGACGGGTCAGTCGTCGAGGAAGACCTCATCCACCGCTACCGCGGCGAGCTACGCAAGATCGAGGTGCATCCATGCAACATGCCGGGTGTCACCAACGTGGTGTGCCCCTTGCCGGTGCCTCCGCTGGGTGGCCTGACGGCAGAAGCCGCTCAGGCGACCTTGGCGGCAGTCGGCTTCTTCATGTCCATACAGGGAACCGTGCCCGTGAGCGCCGAGAGTGGACTCAATGGTCTCGTCGCCCAGATGTCAGAAGAGAAGTTCGCCGACCCCGGAGCGGTTATCTCGGTGTGGATAGGCGAGGCTCCAACTGCTCCCCCGACGACCATTCCGTCAACTAGTACCACCACGACGACTGTCCCCTAGGGACGATAGAAGAGGAAGAAGTCCTCGATCACCGACGAGGTGACGGCCAACGACTCTTGGTCCCACCCCCCGGCTCGTTGCATCGTGATGGCATTCGATGCTGCGAATATGTGCGCCACGGAGCCGTCCGCCTCGAACAGCCTGCGTGCCAGTTGGCCTGGGAACGTCGGCGACGCCTCGGCCTCGCTCTGGGTGGCGAACTGCTGGCCGTCTTGGCCGGAGATCGTGCGGTCTGTATCGAACACCGCTACCTCTCCGATCGCAGTGGCTTCCACTTCGATTGCTTGTCCCACGGTGCGGTGACTCTACCTATCTCTTCGGGGTGCCAGATATGCCAGAGCCGATGATGTGCAGCTTCAGGATGTTGGTCGATGCCGCCTGGTTGGGCGGGATACCGGCAACCATGGCGACGCCATCTCCTTCAGCGACCAGGCCATGTTCCAGGGCGGCGCGTGCGGCCGTTTCGATCATGTCGTCCGTCGAATCGAACCGCTCGATCCGGAGCGGCGTTACCCCCCAATAGAGAGCCATCTGTCGATAGGTATCTTCGATGGCGGTGAAGGCGATGATGCGAGCGGCAGGGCGGTATTTCGAGATGAGCCGGGCAGTGCTCCCCGATTCCGTGAACGCCAGGATCGCCCCGAGCTCGAGGCTCTCTGCAGCATCTACACAGGCCTTGGCCACGGCCGAGGGGAAGGGCTGTTCCCTTTCCAGGAACGCAACGCCCTGGTCGCGGTAATCGATGTCGCCCTCGACCTCTCGACAGATGACGTCCATCACCTTGACGGCTCGCACCGGGAACCTGCCAACGGCGGTCTCGGCCGACAGCATCACCGCGTCTGTACCGTCGATAACGGCGTTGGCCACGTCGGCCACCTCCGCTCGGGTGGGGCGAGGGCTGAGAGTCATCGATTCCAACATCTCCGTTGCTGTGATCGAGATCCGGCCGGAACGGTTGGCACGCGCGATGATGTCCTTCTGAACCATCGGCACTCGCTCCAGCGAGAGCTCGACACCGAGGTCTCCCCTGGCCACCATCACCCCAGCTGCCTCACTCATGATGTCGTCGAGGTGCTCATAGGCCAGCCCCCGCTCGATCTTGGCGATGACCGGCAACCCTCCTGCCAGTTTGCGCACGTTGCGGATGTCCTGGCCCGAAGTGACGAACGATGCGGCGATAATGTCGACTCCGAGTTCAGCTCCGAACTCGAGATCCCGTTCGTCTTTGCTGGTGACCGTCGGCAGGTCGAGACGAGTGTCGGGGAACGAAACGCCTTTATGACCGGTGAGGGTGCCCCCCTCGAGGACCCGGGCCTTGATCTCGCCCCCCGCCACCGATACGACCTCGAACCGCAAAAGCCCGTCGGCCATGAGGACACGATGCCCCACGTCAAGCCCAACGGCCGCGTCGAGTAGATCCACGAATATCTCGCCAGGCTGGGCTTCGCCGTCACCATGCCGAAGTGTCACCTCGTCGCCTTCGGCCAGCTCAACCGCATCCCCGGCGAATGTGCCCGAGCGGATCCGAGGGCCCTGGATGTCCTGCAGCAGAGCCACGGCGCGGCCTTGGTCCTCGCTCGCCTCACGCAGCCATCCAGCGAAAGCGCGATGGGCGTCGTAGTCGCCATGAGAGAAATTGAGCCGTGCCACGTCCATGCCGGCAGCAACGAGCTCTTCCACGCCTTCGCGCGATGCACACGCAGGTCCCAGCGTGGCGATGATCTTGGTTTTGCGGATCAAGAGCGCAAGGGTACCGGCGGGGCTTTGGGCGGTAGCGTCACCACATGATCCACGTTGGCACCTCAGGGTGGTCCTATCCCGAGTGGAAGTCGTCGTTCTACGGAGGGATCCCTCAGCGTCGCTGGCTGGAGCATTACGCCTCCGTCTTCACCGCAGTCGAGGCCCACATGACCGCGCGCCGCAGCATCACCGTTTCTGTTGCGGAAAAGTGGACATCGGCTGTACCGAAGGGATTCCGTTTCGCCACCAAGGCGCCACCCTGGGCTGCAGCCAAACAAGACGACCTACCTCAGCGAGCCGAGCGCTTCGCCACCTCACTGGCGCCGCTTGGCCAACATGTGGGTCCTGTTCTCTTGGTGCCGCCGTTTAAACGTGACGAAAATGCCCTGCAGGCGTTGCTCGGCGTCTGGCCGAGAAACCTGCAGATCGCACTCGAGCTGCGTCACGACAGCTGGGCGAAATCAAACGCTCCCAAGATCGCGGCGGAGTACGGGGTTGCGCTTGTGACGGTCGATCGCCAAGAAACAACGGGCCCTCTTGCACTCACCGCCGATCATGCCTACATCCGTTTGAGGCGCGACTCCTATCGAAGCACCGAGCTCAAGCGCTGGGCTGAGGACATCCGCCGGCTCGGAGCGGACACCACCTGGGTCTTCGTACGCCATGGCGAGGACGCGCCCGCCATCGCCGCCGACCTCCACGAGCTCGTGGCATGAGGCGCAGCCAGCCCAGATAGCCTGCCGGTCCATGACATCCGACCTCACCGGCATCGTGGAGAGGCTCGACCATGTGGCCGTCGGCGTGAACGATCTGGCTTCGTTCCTGCCACTGGTGGAGCTGATGGGGGGCAGCCTGAGCACCGGAGGCGACAACATCGCCGATGGGTTCCGGTGGAGCCAATTCGATCTGCCAGGAGGAAGCAAGTTGGAAGTGATCCAGCCTCTCGACCCTGAAGACGACGCCCACTTCTTGGTCCGCTTCCTAAGCGAGCGCGGCCCAGGGGTGCATCACCTGACCTTCAAAGTCACCGACCTGCTCGAAGCGGTCGACAAAGCCGAAGCACTCGGGTTCGAGGTGGTTGGTGTCAGCACCGACGGCTGGTGGAAAGAGGCGTTCCTCAGGCCTCGCAGCGCCCATGGCGTGCTGGTGCAACTGGCCCAATGGGACGAGTGGCAAGACGGACGGCAGGGTGACGTCACCATCGATCAGGTTCTGTCGGGCGCTATCCGCTTCAACGAGTGACGGTGCTTGGGGCGGTAGCCATCAAACCGTTCGGCGTCGCCAAAGTGCGACTCTCTTCGGTCCTCGATGCGCCAACCAGAGCACGAGTGGGCATGGCAGTCGCCGCGCACACATTGGCCGCTGTGACCGCGGGCGGCGCAACGCCGGCCGTGGTCACCGGAAGCGACGACGTGGCAGGCTGGGCAACGCGCCTTGGCGCCACCGTCATCCGCGAAACTTCGCCAGGCCTCGACTCGGCAGCGGAGTCGGTCGTCGCGACAGCCGGTGGGCAGCCCTGGGCTGTGGTCCACGCCGACCTCCCCCTGGTAACGGGCGGCGAGATGGGTCGAGTAGTTGCGGCGCTAGCGACCCACAACAGCGTGCTTGCTCCGTCGGCCGATGGCGGGACCACGGTGGTGGCGTCTGTGTTGGACCGTTTCGAGTTCAGCTACGGCCCAGGGTCGTTCCGCCGACACCTGAGGTGGGCGACGCTGGCTGGGACGGTGGCTGTGGTCAGCCAGGCAGGAACAGCTCTCGATCTCGACACTCCACAGGACCTGGCAACGGCGCTGGCCCTGCCCTCGGCAAGATGGCTGTCCGAATTGGCTGAGTCGAGCTAAACCCCGATGCGCGCGCCACTCGCCGGGTCGAAGAAATGCAGCTTGGAGGTGTCGACCACGAGCTTGAGACGATCACCACTTTTAACTGCCACATCCGAGCTAACCCGCGACTGGAACTTCAAGCCTTCGCTCGAAACAGGCTCGATGCCGACATCCTTCGCCAGTGCAGCGATATCGGATGTAACCACCGCAGGCACCGGCAGGAAGTAGTGCACGAAGGTCTCCGAGCCGAGCACCTCGGTGATGGTCACGTCGACCTCCATCGCGCGATCCTCATCGCCACCGCCAATGGTGAACTCCTCGAAGTCGCCGGGCCGCATTCCGATGATCAGATCGTCGCCCATCCTGTTCTCTATCCCGGGGTGACGTTCCAGCGCCCTGCGGTCGACCTTGAGTCGCTGCGGGCCAAAGGTTGCCCACACGTCTCCCCCCGAACTCTCCAGCCGCCCGTTGACCATGTTCATGGCCGGGCTGCCTATGAATCCAGCGACGAACAGGTTGGCGGGGTTATGGAACAGCTCGGCAGGCGACGCCACCTGTTGCAGGTTATTGGCCTCGGTCGCGGTCGGTGGCTTGAGGACCGCAACTCGGTGACCAAGCGTCATGGCCTCGATCTGATCGTGGGTGACATAAACAGTGGTTGTACCGAGCCTTGAGTGCAGGATCCCCAGCTCGGCGCGCATCTGCACCCTCAGCTTGGCATCGAGGTTGGAGAGCGGTTCGTCCATGAGGAAGGCTTTGGGCTCGCGCACGATGGCCCGGCCCATCGCTACCCGTTGGCGCTGACCTCCCGAGAGAGCCTTCGGCTTGCGGTCGAGCAGTTCTTCGATCTCGAGGATGCCGGCGGCTTCATTCACCCTGCGATCGATCTCGGCCTTGTCCATCTTGCGCAGTTTGAGGCCGAAGGCCATGTTGTCCCGCACGGTCATGTGTGGGTAGAGCGCGTAGTTCTGAAAGACCATGGCGATGTCGCGGTCCTTGGATGGGACATCGTTCACTAGTTGATCACCGATGTACAGCTTGCCTTCCGAAATGTCCTCCAGGCCTGCGATCATCCGCAAGACGGTCGACTTGCCGCAGCCGGATGGACCTACCAACACCAAGAATTCGCCGTCTTGGATCTCGAGGTCGATGTCGCCCACGGCTCTTGTGCCGCCCGGGTAGATCTTGCCCAAGTCCTCAGTCGTAATCGAAGCCACTGACACTCCCCGAATCGCCTATTGCCCTGACCCTACCAGAGGCGCTACAAAGTTGACCAACCGCGATAATCTGACCTCATGGCCGATCCAGTTGCTGTGATCACGGGTGGAACGGGAGGCCTCGGGTCTGCGGTCGTGAAACGACTAGCAGAGGGCGGTTTTCAACTTGCCGTCACCTACATAGTTCCAGAAGAGGGCGCCGCCCTGGAGGAGAGCATGGGCTTGTCCGAAGATCGCCTCATGCTTCGCCGAGTTGATGTATCCGACCCCGAAGCCGTCAGCGACTTCTTCAAGCAAGCGGTGGCGACCTTCAGTTCGATCAACGTGGCCTGCTCTCTGGTTGGCGGATGGGCCGGGGGACGCGACGTCGAAGAGACCGACGACGTGCGCTTCGAACGAATGATCGACCTCAACCTGCGCTCCGCCTTCTACACAGCTCGGGCTGCCCTGCCTCATCTGCGAGACTCGGAATGGGGTCGACTGATCCTGGTCGGGAGTCGAGCCGGATTCGAGGCCCCCTCTGGCCAGGCGGCCTACAACATCGCCAAGGCCGGCGTCGTGGCCCTGACCAAGACGGTGGCCAACGAGGTGCGCGACACCAACGTGACCGCCAACGCCGTTATTCCTGCCTTCATGGATACGGCGTCCAGCCGGGAAGCCATGCCGTTCGGCGACTTCATCGACTGGCCCAAGCCAGACGAGATAGCGGCGGTGGTCGAATTCCTGGCGTCGCCTGGGTCGGCCGTCATCAACGGCGCCGCCATCCCCACCTACGGCAAGGTGTAGCGAAGAAACCTCCGCGATCACAAGAGATGCTGCTCGGCCTCGACCACCGGAAGTGACAAAGGACCCTGGAGACACCCCGGCCGAACGCTCACCCTGAGCGCAACGGAAGGGAGGGAGTCGTGGAGGGAAGAGACGTGCACGACCCGGGGCGGAGGTTCCCATACCGACCCATCGTGGTCGCGCTGCTGGCGGCGGCGCTCGGTGCCGGGATGATGAGCGCGGTGGTCACCGCCAAAGAGAGCGGCCCATCGTTGACGCCGGAAGAGACCCTGGGCAAGGAACTCTTTTTCGACAAGATCTCGGATCCTTCGTGGGTCGCCTGTGCCACCTGCCACACGCCGGAGGTGGGCTGGACGGGACGCATCGCCGGAATCAACCTCCACGGAGCGGTGTACCGGGGAGCGGTGCCGCAGCGGTTTGGTGACCGCAAACCGCCGTCGACCGCGTACGCGACGTTCAGCCCCATCTTCCATTTCGACGGGACCGAATTCGTCGGTGGGAACTTCTGGGATGGTCGGGCCACCGGAGAGCGGCTGGGCAACCCGGCCGCCGACCAGGCGCTGGGGCCGTTCCTCAATCCAGTCGAGCAGAACATGCCGTCGAAACAGGCGGTGTGTGAGGAGGTGGCGGACTCGAAGTACACCGACCTGTTCGAGGCGGTGTGGGGTCTCGATTCGCTCGACTGCAGCGACGATGGAGTGGAGGCGGTCTACGACCAAATAGGCCTGTCGATCGCCGCCTATGAAGCTTCGCCGGAGGTGAGCCCGTTCAGCTCCAAGTTCGACGCCTACTGGGCGGCATGCCTGGAGGCGGGCAACGCCCCCGAGGACTGTGGGAAGGCCGAAGGTGACAAGGCCGTTCTCGACCCCGAAGCGATCCTCGCCGACCAGGAGTTCGATGGGCTCATCGAGTTCGGGGAGTACTGCGCGGCTTGCCATGCCAGCCATGTGCCGGGCCCGGACGGGGAGCCGCCGCTTTTCACCGATTTCACGTTCGAGAACCTCGGGGTTCCGAGGAACCTGGAGAACCCGTTCTACGGCATGGACGAGGTGTTCCTCGACGACGGCAGTCCCATCAACCCGGACGGCGATCTCTTCGTCGACTTCGGCCTGGGCGACTTCCTGCGGAGCCGCCCCGAGTGGGAAGCCGAGGCCTTCGAGAACGACGGCAAGTTCAAGGTGCCGACCCTGCGCAATGTCGACCTTCGCAACGGCAAGGGCTTCCCCAAGGCGTACATGCACAACGGCGCCTTGAAGAGCCTGGAGGAGGTGGTCCACTTCTACAACACGAGGGACGTTCCCGAAGAGACCTGGCCGCCACCGGAGGTGGATCGCAACGTCAACCGCGACATCCTCGTGGGAGTTCCCCTGGGCAACCTGGAGCTGGCCGACGAGGCCGAAGCCGCCATCGTGGCGTTCCTGGGAACGCTGAGCGACGGCTACCTCACCGACTGAAACTTTCGGGCAGCGTTAGCAGCCGTTCAGTCAAGTCCCATCTGGTGTGGGACCCCTGAACAGGGGTTTCTGTCGCTGGTAGCCCCGACCGGATCTACTCATTCTTTTCAAGAGGGCGTTACCGGCTTCTTGAAGAGGGAGGGTAGCCCCGACCGGATTTCCTCATTCTTTTCAAGAGGGCGTTACCGGCTTCTTGAAGAGAGAGCAGGGCGGCGTCCGCCCCCCTGCTCTCCTTGGTAGCCCCGACCGGATTTGAACCGGCGTTACCGCCTTGAGAGGGGGGTTCAGGGGTTTTCTGATGTGATGGGCTGACCTGGTGCAACACACGAAAAGAGCCCCTGACCGGGGGTTATGCCGTCGTTACTGTTGTCAACAGTTGGCGTCGTTTTGCATCGGTTTTGACCCTGATGTGGCCCAGGCGTGGCCCAAGCCCATCTCCGGCCTGCTCGCCCCTCCGCCGGTCTGTGGTAGAATGTTGCGATATGGACACGCTTCTGACGACGGGCCGAGTGGCGGATCGGTTGGGTACCACTCGCTCCCGGGTGCATCGGGCGGTGACGCAGGGGGTGGTGCGGCCCGAGACGACCGCCGGCGGTCATCTTCGCTTCAGGGCGGTCGACGTTGCCCTCTTGGAGCGACAGCTCGGCTACGCGCCTCCCATCGCCGGGATCAGCCGGGAAGAGGTGCTGGTGGCGGCAGCGCTGCTGGGCCGCCCGCTCGGTCTCCGCTCGGCCCGCGCCGTCGCCCGCGCCGCCGGGATCAGCCCCACCACGGCGAGCCGGGCGCTGCGTCGTTTGGAAAAGAAGGAGCTGGTACGCCGCCGCCGGCGCCGGGTGGTGCTGGGGGTTCCGAGGGACGTCGACGTGTGGGAGATCGACGTCCGGAATCGCCGCTGGGGTCGGCTGGCTCCGATGCTGGCTGACGCCGTGTTCCCCGAGACGTCCGAGCCGGCGGCTGGGGACGGTCGGGTTCCGGTGTGGCTGCGTCACCTGTTCTGGAACGCCGACGTGCACCAGCTCGACGTCAGGCGGGATGGCGCCTACATCGCCGGAAGGATCCTGGCCAGTGACGACGCCCAAGCGCACGCGTGGGCGGTCGTCACGCTGCCCGCCGAAGCCTTTCTGCACGCGGCACGGATGCGAGGCGTGCCCAGACGGCGGGCAGCGCTGGCTCGCAACCTGGCAGCGGGGAGGTAGCCGGTGGCCATCGACCTACCAGCACATCTGAAGGCGGTGCTTCCGCCACCGACCCGAGAGGTGTGGCAGGCGCTTGTCGGCAACCTCCCCGACGGTGCCTACCTGGTCGGCGGCACCGGGATCGCCGCCCATCTCGGGCACCGGGTCAGTCGCGACCTCGACTTCTTCGTCGGTAAGCCGTTCGAGCCTCAGGAGTTGGCCGCCGCCTTGGACAAGATCGATCGGTTCGCCGCCACCCAGGTCGCCGCCGGAACCCTCAACGGCTACCTCGGCGAGACCCGCGTCCAGTTCCTCGACGCCCGTGACCAACACCCGGTCGATGCCTACGTCGAGGTCGCCGGCATCCCCGTTGCCGGGCTCCGTGATCTCCTCGCCACCAAGCTCAAGGTCGTCGGCGACCGCGGCGAGCTACGCGACTACTTCGACCTGCTGGTCCTCGAACGCGACGCCGGCCATCGCGTCGAGGAGGGCCTGGCAATTGTCATTGAGCGCTACCGGCCCGCCACCCCCGAAGCGGTCGTCCTGCATATCGTGCGAGCACTCGGCTCAATGGAGGACGTCGCCGACGACCCCGCCCTGCCCATGAACCGGAGCGAGACCGAGGCCTACTGGGCGAGACGTCAACCAGAGATCGTCCGCTCCCTGGACTGGCTCACAGGCCGCCAGACGAAACGTCACCAAGGACCCGGTCCCGACCTATCCGGGTGACCGCAGTTCCAGCAACTCGCAATCGCAACGACGACACCCGGTGACGGGAAGTGTTGACAACCGCGTGCTGTTCAGGCCCGAGCCCGAGGTGTCCACGCCGGGCCACATCTGAACCCTGCTCCGGATCGGGAGTGGCGGCTTCTCCGCATCGAAGCATCGACTCTGATACCCGAAACGCTTCCGTGTGCCGGCTAGTAGGTCACCGTCCAATTCCCGTCTGCCCCGATTTCGAGGTAGTCGGTGCCGGCGTCGATCAACACCGTGCCGTTGTAGGGCCCAATCTCATTCACCTCGAGGTCACGGTCGCTCGATGACTGATAGGACCAGACGAAGAAGTTCGAGGACCCGTTGTGGGTTATTGTCGCTGGGCCACTTTGCGACACCAGAATCACGCTGTCGCCGGACCCCGAGATCGACGAGCCCGTCATCGCTGCTGCCGTACAGAGTGGTTTCACGTTCACCGTCCACGGGCCCGACGAAGTGATGTCAAGGTGTCTGACCTTCTCGTCGGACGACCAGTGGTTCACCGGTCGGGTGCCGCTGTATGCACCGATCTCGTTCACCAGAAGGTCGATGTGTGAGAACGTGGAGTCCAAAGACCAAACGGCGAAGTTGGACGAGGACGCGTATGAGATCTCCAACACTGCGGCTTCGTCGCCTGGCACGGTCAATGGCTCAACGTCATCGCCTGTTCCCGACAGGACGAACGCCGACCACGAAGCGCAGGGAGGAGGGGGCGGCGGCGGGGGCGGGGGAGGCGGAGGAGGCGGAACACAGGGTGCCAGCGGTGCGACGCCTCCAGCAAGACCGAACGCTCCAGCCACAGGAAGCCAGTCCTCTTCTCCAAGCTGATACTGGAAGTCGGCAACACCAGTGGTGTTCGAGTTCTTGAAATAGAACGTGCAATTGGACGGGCGGAACAAGGTCGGCGAGTCAGCCCCGCTGTCGTTCCAATCACCTGCCACAAACCGATCTCCGGGGTCCCCGAAGATGATCTGCCCCGAAGCGTTGCCGGTGTCCAGCGTGTTCCTCCAGTAGAAGAGCCCGGTGGATTCTCGGTGGAGGCCGATCTCGTCGACGCCGTCGCCGTCCCAGTCGCCGGCCACAGGTTTGTCACCAGGGTCGCCGAAGCCCAGCGAGATCTGTGCTGCCCCCATGGGGGAACCCGTGCAGGTGATGGTGAACAGGTAGAACTTCTGCTCCGAAGGCCGGTAGATGCCCAGGTTGTCGTCACCGTCGCCGTCCCAGTCACCCACGACGGGGATGTCAGAGGGATCGCCGGCGAAGCACTCGGCATTGGCGGGTCCTTGAGTATTGGAGTTGCGGGCATAGAAAAAGCCGTCCGATTGGCGGTACAGCCCAGGAGTAGAGGTCCCGTTGCCATCCCAGTCTCCACTAATGGGCAAGTCTCCCGGGTTCCCGTAGTAGAAGCTCGTGATCAAGCCGGTGGCTGAATCGCGTAGGTGCCACACACCTTGACCGGTGTCAACCAAACCCACCTCGGTCACGGCAGCGGCGGGGGCTGCACCCATCAGAAGTGCGACAACGACTCCAACGACACCTATCCCTGCTCTCATCCGCGCTCCTCTCGCGATGGACAAACCCTACGCAAGAGGTGGTCGAGTTGCACGGGCCATCCGGCCCGTTGGTCCTCTAGTCAAGCACCACCATCCCTGATTCGTCACGAACCGTGACAGCGCTTGAACTTCAGACCCGATCCGCACGGGCACCGATCATTTCGGCCCACCTTCCGACTGGCTTCCGTGCGCCGGTGAGCCGGCTTGGGCACCAACTGGATTTGCTGCTTGAGGGCCTCGAGCTCGCCCTCGCGGAGACGCAGCTGCTTGGTCCAACCTCGGAGCCGCTCCTCAACCGCATCGAGATCTCGCTCACGGGCAGCGATCTGTGCCTCTCGAGCTGCGAGCTGCTCTTCAGCTCGGCCCGCGAATATCGGAGACTCGTCCCAGGTCCCTTTGCCGAGCACGCTCACCAACTCGCGCTCCAGGAGCGCCATGATGGCTCGGCCCATCGAGATCCCGGCTGCATCGCAATACCGCTTCCATGTCGACCATTTCGCCTCGGTTACCGGGAGCCTCACCATCCGAAACGCCTCTTCCTGGCCGAGTCCTGAGAGCAGCTTGCGGTCGATCCTTGCCAGAGTGCCACGGTCAAGATCCACTAGAACCTCCAGTGTCTACATGTAGACACTGGGCAACTCGTTGCATGTGCGTGTGTGATTTGGGGGGTTCTGGCGCGAAGCGCGCTTCGTGCCGGCGACGTCTGTAGGGCGACAAGGCTTTGTCTCATGACCGCTCGTCGGTAGTGCATCGGCATGGCCTTTCGTTGGGGTTCGGTTCTGTTTCGTCTTCCGTGCCACGATTTGGTCGTGAATCGCGAGAAGTCTCTGCCGCAGGACGTCGATATCCGCCTCCTGATCCGAGTAACCCGTTGCCTTTAGCGGGAACCCGTGCAACCACCCGCCAAGATCGATCGTGATAGGCACACAAGCTGTCTCACAGCCCCTCCTGGCAGTCTGGGCGGGTCTTGCCGCGGGTAGTCGGGCACCGCGCGGCGCCGACGGACCTCGACACTCCTCCGCTGCATCAACCGGCGGCTGGGCGCGAACGGATGGCGGGGACATGTCAAGAGGTTCGCCGGCAACCCTGTCATTTCGATGTCAGCAACTGTTCATCTCGCGATCATCGATGAGCGCTCGCCCTGCCACCCTTTCAACTGAGTGTTATCTGAGTGTTCGTAACCCTTTCAACTGAGCTGTCTCGAAGGGTCGGTTGCCCACCGTCTCCGGACGGAGCTGGTACCGACGGATGCCGGATTCTTGGTGAGGCCGACTGCGGTTCGTGGCTCATCGCCCGTCACCGAGAGGACCCAACCCTTTCAGCGGAGTTGCCGTAACCCTGTCAAACACCCTCTCAACAGCCGCGGCAATGGCGCTCCGGCCACGGGCCTACGCGGTACCTGCAGGCCCGCGCAACTCCAGATCGAGGTCCGAAATGGTCATCGTTTGAACGCCAAATGAGATTCAGATGAAAGGGTTGATCCTCACTATCGCAGTATGCAGCCCCTCGAACCCCTGCTCTCGGCACAGGACCTCGCCGACTTCCTCGACCTTCCCATCGCCACCGTCTATGCCTGGCGATCCCGTCGCCAGGGCCCACCGGGCTTCCGCATCGGCAGACACCTCCGCTACCGACGCAGCGACATCGAACAGTGGATCAACCACCAGCTCGAGGACTCAATGCGCCACCGCAGCCCCGCGTCGATTCCTGCGCGTGCAGTCAGAAGCGGAGCAGCCCGAGCTTCCAACAGAGGGCACTGATGGCGACCAACTCGACAGTCCACCTTCGATGAGGGGTTCCATCCAGCATCGACCCGACCGGCCGGCACCGTGGCGGGCCCGCTATCGAGGACCCGACGGGCGGCAGTACTCCAAGAGCTTCGATCGCAAGATCGACGCCGACCGGTGGCTGCGAGCCGAACTGGCGGATCTCGACCGGGGCCAATGGGTTGACCCCGAGCATGGGCACATCGAGTGGGCCGAGTACTCAAACCAGGTTCTCGCCGGCAGGACCCATCTCGCTGCTCGCACCCTGGAAACCGATCGTCGTTGCCATGCGCGTGTCGAACCGTGGATCGGTGACATCCCGCTCTCGCGCATCACGCCCGAGCAGCTGCGTCGCATGATGGCGGACCTCACCGCAGCCGGCTACGCCCCCGAGACCGTCGCCAGGACCATGCGGTGGGTCAAGCTCACCCTCAACCAGGCAATCCGAGACCGGCGCATCCTCTTGTCTCCAGGTGACGGGGTACGACTGCCCAAGCCGCGCCGCGCCGAGATGCGACTACTCGACGCCACTCAGGTCGAGCAACTGGCCGCTGCTCTGCCCGAGCGATACGGATCGCTAGCGATCGTCGCCGCCTACACCGGGTTGAGGTGGGGAGAACTTGCCGGCCTCAAGGTCGCCAGCATCGATATGTCGCGCCACCGCCTCGCCGTCCGGTCGGCCCTGATCGAAGCCTCCGGCGAACCACCGGTGCTTGGCTCTCCGAAGTCCGCAGCCTCGGAGCGGACCATCACCCTTCCTCAAGTTGTCGTCGGGGTGCTGGCCCGCCACCTCGACGAACATCCGCCGCACGACGGGATGGTGTGGACGACCGAGGAAGGCGGGTTCCTTCGTCGAGGATCGTTCGGGAGAATCTGGCGGCAGGCGGTCTCTGCTTCAGTCGGAGCACCGTGCCGCATCCACGACTTGCGTCACACCCACGCCTCGTGGCTGGTAGCCGCCAGCGAGCATCCCAAGTCCATCCAAACCCGACTCGGTCACTCGTCGATCCAGGTAACCATCGACCGCTACGGTCACCTCATGGACGGGCTCGACCACCAGACTGCAGTCCGCCTCGACGCCATCGCTGCAACCGTGCGTGGCCCAGGGGTCGCCCGCGACCCTCCTACGATCTCGCTCTGAACCTGCAGAACCCGGCGCCAAACCGGGGCTGCCGCACGGGGCCTTGCAGGACAGAACGCCAACCTCCTGTCGTCCAACGAAACCTGTCTCATCGGCAGTCCGTGCGTCATGCCACTGTGACCAAGGGCTTCGACCGTGGATGGGAGAGCGTGCGTGGCATGAGTTCGTGGGCGAGCGGAGCATGCGGTGGCCGGGCCAACGCAGGCGGACGTTGTATGCGGCTGGCCCTTTCAGCCGGTTGGGCTCCACCAGGTTGCGGCGTTCCAGGTATCCCAGCCTTGGGTGCGATTGGGGATGATGCCTTGGATTCGGTTCGGCCAGAAGGCTCGATAGGAAGGTTGACGCCGGACGAGCGGATAGATGACGGCGTTGTCAGCGAGGATCGATTCGGCCTCCTGGATGAGCAATGCCAGCCGCTCCTGGTCGACCTCGGATTGCGCAGCCGCCACGACGTCTCGGTATCGGGCGACCGAGTCGGTGAGTTGGGACCAGAACGCGGCTTCGTTGTTGGGGTCGAGTACCGACAGCATGTGGGCCACGCCGGAGAGTCCTCCCTCCCCGGCGAAGGTGCGAAAGGCGTATAGGTCGAGGCGACGCTGGGGCAGCTGGATGCCGAAGAAGTCGCCCTCGTAATCACCCGTGGCTTGGATCCCGGCTTGGTTGAGTTGCTCGATGACGGCATCCCCGATGCGAATCGTTTCGTCTCCGTTGCTCGTGACGTAGACCGCCATCGGAGTGCCTTCGACGTCGCTAAGCAAGCCTTCGGCCCGTGAGACGTCGTCATAGGCCGCCCAGGCGTCGTGGTCGTACCCATCGACCGCAATACCGAGGATGCTGTTCACCGGCTTCGTCGACACGGTCTCGCCCAGCGCTACGCGATCAATCGCAGCCAGCACAGCTTGCCGATACAGAAGCTGATCGTTATGCGAGTCGGGGTTGATCTCGAAGCGTTCCTCACCGAGATTGAAGGCGAGCACCTCGAATAGCGTGTCCCACTCGGCCACCAGGGTCACGCCGAGTTCGTCGAAGTCCTCCAAGTAGCCCTGATCGAACTCTCGGAAGAGCCCGGCCAGAACGGCATCCACGGACCCCGACCGAACCCATGTCGCGATGGCTCCGGGATTCATCGTGCCCAAGAAGAACGCATGAACCTCAATGCGGTCCAGATAGGGCAGTAATGCCCCCGTTTCCGGATCGGCCTCCCAATAGGAGGGGTTGCGTTCAACGACGACGATGCTCGGGTCGCTGCTTCCGAACGCTGCGAGTTCAGACGAGACGAACCGGAACGGCCCCGCCGAGGGCCACAGCCGGTCGTTCCAATCCTGGGTGAAGGTGTCCGGGTCGATCAGGTGAGCCGGGAGAACCCACTCGAAGAGCATCTCATACGCCGGGTCAGGGTGGGTCAATTCGGCCGCGAACACCTTGCCGTCCGCCACAATCGATGCCGAGTCGATCAGCTCGTGAGCACGCATCAAGCCATCTCCGCGCAACCCGTCGCCGAGCCTGATGATCAGGTCATGGGTGAAGGCCAGATCCCGAGCCGTCACCGGGGTCCCGTCCTCCCACACCGCCTCTTCACGGACGCGGTAGCCCACCCTCACGGTGCCGTCGTCGGCGACAACAACTCCGCCATTGTCCGGCCGTGGTATCTGGTCAACCAGCCACGGGGTCAGCTCACCGCTCTTGGCGTCCAATCGGAAGGCACCGGGTACCACCAGGCGGGCGATCTCAGGGGCGTCGTTGCCTCTCAGCAGCGGGTTCATCGTCGCATCCACTTGCTGACCGTCGATGTCGGTGTATCCGTGCACCAGGTCCGCAGAGACCCCCACCTTGACCACGCCACCATGAGTCGGCTCGGTGGCCAGTGCTGCTGACGTCGTGGTCTCGGGCGACGTGGTGGTGTTGGGGACTGTCGACGACGATTCTGGCGACGACGTAGACGTCACCGAAGACGTCACCTCCCCGTCCTCTTCGGCTGCAGAGCAAGAAGCAGCCACCACACACAACACGGCCCCGGCGGCAACTAGCCCCAGCCAAGCTGGTGAGCCGCGTCGCGTCATCGAGTCCCTCCGGCCGTCCTCGGCAGCGTACACACGTGCTCCGCAGAGCAGGATGGCGGACCGTCAGCAAACACACTGCCGCTAACGGCATTCCAAAAAGGAAAACCGAGGTCGCCGGCCTGACCTCGACAGTCACCGCGCCGCACAGACCCCCGTGTGGCCCTGGTGTGGCCCAGGCGTGGCCCAAGCCCCTCTCGCCATCTCGCGGTGAACGCGCAGAAACCCCCGCTGAGCGGGGGTTTCTTGCTGTAGCCCCGACCAGATTTGAACTGGCGTTACCGCCTTGAGAGGGCGGCGTCCTAGGCCGCTAGACGACGGGGCCGTGATGAGCGCTCGGTGGCGCTTTGCTCGGGGGGAAGGACTCGAACCCTCAATTACAGGACCAGAACCTGTTGTGTTGCCAATTACACCACCCCCGAAAGCAACGAGAGGATAGCCACGGCTAAATCGATTACAGCCGGGCCAAGGCAGCTTCGATTCGGGCAATCGATCGTTCCATTCCCACAACTTCCAGAGACTCGAACAGCGGAGGACTCACCGACGAGCCGGTCAGTGCCACCCGGATAGGTTGCAGGCCCTTCGTGGCCGAAAGACCTAAGTCCTCGAGCATGGTGCGCAAAGACGACTCGATCGAGGGGGTGCTCCACTCCCTTAGCTCACCCAACACCTTGGCGGCCGATCGGAGCGCTGTGGCTGCTTCGGGCGTTGACATGACCTTGTCCCACGATCCCTCGTCATAGTCCAGCTCGTCCACGAACATGAACCGCACTTGCGGCGCCACCTCCAACAGAGTCTTGGCTCTTTCCTGAATCGCGGGGCCCAGAGTGGTGAATGCCTGTTGCTCTTCGGCGCCAAGCTCCCTGCCCAAGTCCGCCTGCACCAGCTCGGTGGTGCGCTTGACGAATTCACCCGGATCGAGCGCCCGGATGTAGGCACCGTTCATCCATTCCAGCTTGGCCGGGTCGAAGATGGCGGCGTTCTTGGAAACATCGCTCAGATCGAATCGCTCCACCATTTGTTCCAGCGGCACGATCGTTTCGTCAACGCCCGGCGACCACCCCAACAGCGCCAGATAATTGACCATGGCCTCCGGGAGCACGCCCGCCTCGATGTACGCGTGAAGGGCTGTGTCACCGTGCCGCTTGGAGAGCTTCTTGCCATCAGGTCCATGCAAGAGAGGCAGATGGGCGTATTGGGCGGGATCGGCGCCGAGGGCAGTGCTGATCATGATGTGCTTCGGAGTGGATGACAGCAGATCCTCTCCTCGAACGACATGTGTGATACCGAAATCGACGTCGTCGACGCTTGAAGCAAGGTGGTAGGTGGGCGACCCATCGGAGCGCAGAATCACGAAGTCGTCGATGTTGTCGTGATCGAATCGCACCTCCCCCCGCACCGCGTCTTCGAATACCGTCTCCCCGGGCCGGCGTACTTCGAACCGCAATGCTGCCTCTTCCGTCTTTCTTCTATCGGCCGCCTCCGAGGGATCGATCGATCTACAGCGCCCGTCGTACCCAGGAGGACGACCTTCGGCCTGCGCCTCCTCCCGACGCGTTTGGAGCTCCTCGGGGGTACAGAAGCAGGGATAGGAGGAACCGTCATCCAACATCGACTGCGCCACCGTGCGGTATCGGTCCATGCGCAGGCTCTGCCGATATGGCTCGTGCGGACCACCCACCTCGATGCCTTCGTCCCAATCCAGGCCAAGCCAGCGGAGTCCGTCGACGATGTCCGCCTGGTACTCAGCGGTGCTGCGTTCTTGGTCGGTGTCGTCGCTTCGCAATATGAACCGGCCTCCGTGGCGTTTGGCGAACAGCCAGTTGTAGAGCGCGGCGCGGGCACTGCCCACGTGGAGGAATCCGGTTGGCGACGGTGCGAAACGGACCCGAACGCTCATGGGCCCTCGCCGGCAGCAACCGGATTCGATAGCAGCCCGATGCCCTCGATCTCCACCTCGACGGTGTCGCCTGGCTTGATGGGTCCAACCCCCTCGGGAGTACCTGTGAGGATCACATCGCCTGGCAACATTGTCATGACTCGACTGATGTATGCCACAAGCTCTGCCACACCGAAGACGAGATCAGAGGTAGTGGCGGATTGACGAACATCGCCGTTGACTCGACAGATCACCGGGTGCCCCTCGAGCGGGTCGAACTCGGTTTCCACTGCTGGCCCCAGCGGACAGAAGGTGTCGAACCCCTTCGCCCTCGTCCACTGCCCGTCGGAACGCTGAAGGTCCCGAGCGGTGACGTCGTTAGCAGCCGTGTAGCCCAAGATGTATTGGGAAGCGTCCTCGATGGGAACGTGACGGGCCACCTTGCCTATCACCACCGCCAATTCGCCCTCGTGATGAACCTCCTTCGAGTCCGCCGGATAGCGGATGGTGTCTCCCGGTCCGATAACCGCTGTGGCCGGTTTGAGGAACAAGAGAGGCTCCTCCGGAAGCGACGCACCCCTCTCCTCGGCATGGGCGAGGTAGTTCCTGCCGACGGCGACGATCTTGGTTGGAAAGACCGGGGACAGCAGCCGAGCTTCGGTGAAAGGGACAACCGACTCGGTGGGCTCCCAAGCCACCAATGGGCTCCCCTTGTGCAGACGGATCCCCTCGGGTTCAACGGCTCCATAGGTGATGTCATCCGACGCAGCGCTGAGGCGAACGATCTTCACCCGATCTCCACTATCCGCTCACCAGCCCCCATGCGTGCTGTCAGATCGGGGAGCGATTGAGCGAGCGACTCCAGCGGTATGGCGCTCACCAGCTCGCCGACCTTGGCCGGACTATGCGCCAGACCGGCGAACCAACCGGTGCGATCCCTACGGATACCAGCAACCAACGCCTCGGGAAGCCCCTCGGGCGAGAACCCGAACGCAAGCAACGCCACGTCGATGTCCTCAGCTGTCGGCGCCCGCCCAAAATGACTGGCGCGCGCTGCGGCCACTGCGGCAACAGCACCCGAAGCGTCTGCCAGGAGCGCAGGGTCGTCGATTCCGAGGTCTCGGCCGGCCAGCAACTTGAGCGCATACCCGGTGTCGGGTCCGGGTCTGCCATACATGCCACCCCACGGCACGTCAATTGGGCCTGCCAGATCGCCTGGGCGATCCGGCTTCCAACGCTGAGGCGGAGCAGTGTCGGAAGTCGGGCGCGGCAAGTTCTCCAAGCCGATCTCTATGTTCGGTTGCTGTCCCACATGTCACCTCGTCGGGTCTCAGAGGCTATCGCTGTCTCCTCATATCCCGTCGCTAGGGTCACGCAATGCGCCGATTCGTAGCCTCCGGAATGGGCGTTGGCCTTCTGCCGCATCGGCTGTGGGGTCGCCACGACGGAGCGGGCAGCCTCGGCACCGT
Source organism: Acidimicrobiia bacterium (assembly GCA_029863035.1). Next base: position 29,192 of record JAOTWH010000001.1, read on the forward strand.
GTTGGCGGCTATCGCCGGGCTAACGCTGTGGGCTGTTAGTTGGTGGTGGGGAGCCGCCATCGCAGCCGCCTCCATCGCAGTTTCGCTGTGGGCCGCCGCCCCCTTCGCGGTAGATGGACAGGACCCGGGCTGGGTAGCCATCGACGAGGTGGCAGGCACGTTCGTGGCCATGATCGCGCTCACCGGCTGGCCGTGGCTCCTATCGATCGCAGTCTTCCGATTCGCCGACATCACCAAAGCGCTACCCGGCCTGAAGGCTGCCGAGCGGCTGGACGGTGCGCTTGGCGTTACCGCAGACGACGTGCTGGCGGGGCTTTACGGACTCGCAGCGGGCGCCGCCTTGGCGGCATTGATCTGATAATCGCGTAGCCACTTGTGACCTCCGGCCCTGCCGCGATGCGCCTTGGCGGCGCACCATTGAGCCATGAAGTGGGAACCGAAAACCATCGTGGTGGGAACAGACGGCTCGGAGCTAGCTCAACACGCCGCACAAGTCGCCGCCGACATCGCCCGCAAGTCGGGCTCGACTCTGCACTTCGTCACCGTGGTGCGGCCCCCCGAGGGATGGTGGGGGGTGGTGGGCTCGCCGCCCTCGGCGGCCGCGTTGGTCGATGCCATGGCCGACGCTCAGCGCGGCGCCCTCGACGCCACAGTTGCCAGTATCGACTCACACGGATTGAACATTGTCACAGCTGAGGAGCTTGGGGATCCGGCCACTCAATTGGTGGCGTACTGCGAAAGCCACGACGCCGATCTACTGGTGATCGGAAAACGGGGGGCGGGCTTCATGGAGCGGCTGATGATGGGATCGGTAGCCGACCGAGTGGTGCACGGGTCAGAGGTCCCGGTGCTCGTCGTGCCCTAGGAGTCCCGGCCTAGCCGACGTAGAAGTACCAAGCAAAGGCCCCGGCGCCCAACACGGCGGCCAAGAAGGCCGCCTTCCAGGCGCTCTTGGCGACACTCCAGACGAAGAAGGCCACCGCCAGCGCCCCGATGGCGAGGAGCACCCAGACGAACTCTGGGGTATTCTCCAGAAACCCTTCGGGAATGCGATCCGCGATGGAATCGGGCAGGCGATTTACAACCTCGTCTGGGATCTTGTCGATCACCCCGTCTCTCAGCTGATCGACCACATCGTCTGGGATGGCATCGATTACGTCGGGGGGGATCTGGTCGAGCGGGCTTTGGGCCAGCGGTACGGACATATGGTCAGGTTACCCAGTCTCACCTGGGGGGCTGAGTTCAGGCGCGGCTAGCTGTCGACACGCCAAAGACCTCTCCAGCTCGTCCACCGTTTCGATCGCCAGGCGAGCCAACCGAACGTCCGTATCGGGTCCGATCAAGGCCTTGGTGGCGGCAAGCGTTTCAGAGTCCACTCGGTAGCCCGGATAGAGCCCGTAGAAATAGGCCTTGGCGGCTTCGAACTCCCACTCGTCGATCACCCCGGCAACCCTCTGAAAGAACTCCTCGGCATACGGTGCCAATAGGTCTGCCTGCTTCCACCACCCGAAGCCACCCATGGCAGCAGCGGCCATGTGCAGCGACTCGTAGCCCTGGTCGTGGAGACGGGCCCAGGCCTCGGCCTTGGTGTCGGCGTCGGGCCTCGAAACATCGGCGCGCAACGCAGCACGCTTCCCGCGATCGGAGCGGTCCCGCGCCAGCTCGGCCTCCACCCTGGCGGCGGCCCCTGCGACGCCCATGGCGGACCAACGCACGGCCACAGTCCAACGCATCTCCTGATCGATCGGTAGTCCTTCCACGCCTTCCGTGTCATCGACGATGCGGCCGGCCAGAGCCAGGTCCTCCGGATCGGTTGCAGCTCCGACCAACGCCCGCGCCCACAGCACTCGGCCATCGCCGGGGGCGGCGACGTCGATGGCTTCTCTGGCTAGGGCGACGAAGTTGCGAATCTCGGCATCCTTGAGATGCTCCGGCACATAGGACGACAACGTCCGGAACAACGTGAGACCGGTAACCATGCGGATTATCTGGGTGCTTGGCTCTGCCCTGAGCTGGTCGCCGATGAGCTGGAGGTATTCCAGTGAGCTGATCTCGCGATCACGCAGCATCTCCCACAGCGACTGCCATAGTTGATGGCGCAGCAGCGAATCGTCGATGCGGCTCAGTCCGCTCTTAACGAAATCGAGCGAAGCGGCATCGAGCGCCACCTTGGCGAAGGTGAGGTCGTTGTAGTTGGGGAACACAAGTGAGGGTGCCGCCAACCCGGACGCCCCATCGACCGCCTCGCTGGAGTCGTCGATCGAAGCCTTGACGGCATCCAAGCTCAGGTTGCCCCCGGTCTCGCTCACCAGCGCGATCTCAACGGTGTGGGGGCGCAGCGTTGGATAATCGTCCGGTGCGGTTTGGCGAAGTGAGAGCGAGGTGAGCAGACCGCCTTCGCCATGCCACTCGGCGGCAAGCGTGTTGAGTGAGGGTGTTCTGAGCCAGCGAGCCGCCCAGCTGGCCAGGTCCTGTCCGCTCCCCTCCTGCAGGGAGGCGAGGAAGTCGGCCAGCGTCGTGTTGGAAAACGAATGCCGTTCGAAATAGGTGCGCAGCCCGGCGAGGAAGCCTTCGGTGCCGATGGCCGCCACTAGCTGGCGCAGCGCCGATGCCCCCTTGCCATAGGTGATCTGATCGAAATTGAGGAAGATCTCGTCCGTGTTGCCAACCGACTCGTCGGCGATGGGGTGGGTGGTGGGCAGCTGATCGTCGCGATAGGCCACGAGCTTGTTGCGGGTGTTGAAGTCCTGCCACAGGTCGTCGTAATACCCGGCCTCCTCGAGCGCCAGATAGGCGATGAAGGTGGCGAACGACTCGTTGAGCCACAGGTCGTTCCACCACGTCATGGTCACCAGATCTCCGAACCACATGTGGGCGAGCTCGTGCAGCAGGATCTCGCTACGCCTCATCACCTGATCTCGAGTTGGAGGATCGCGAAAGATCAACGAGTCGGTGTAGGTGACGGCGGCCACATTCTCCATGCCGCCCCAGTTGAACTCTGGCACGAACAACTGGTCGTACTTGGTGAACGGATACGGCGCGCCGAAGAAGCGCGAGAAGATGTCGAGGCCGTCCTTGGTCTCCTTGAAGATGTTTTCCGCATCCATGTGGTCGGCGAAGGACCGTCGGCAGAACAGGCCAAGCGGCAATCCGTTGTGCTCGTCACGCACTACGGCGTATGGGCCGGCGATCAGAGAGACCAGGTAGGTGCTGAAGGGAACGGTCTTCTCGAAGCGCCGCAGCGTCCGCCCCCCGTCTGCGTCCTCGATGTCTATTTGGCGCGAGGATGTCACGACCTCCCATTCGGCCGGCGCCACCACAGAGATCTCGTAGGTGGCCTTTATGTCCGGCTGATCGAAGCACGGGAAGACGCGATGCGCCGAGTAGGGCTCGAATTGGGTGTAGAGGTACTCGCTGCCATCCTCCGGGTCGATGAAGTGATGAAATCCTTCGCCGGTCCGGTCGTACGGGTTCTCGTAGCGGACCCGTACCTCGTTTTCCTCACCCAACAGCTCCAATGGCAGAGCGATGCGGGCGCCATCCCAATCGGCTTCCCTCTCGTAGCCGTTGACCGAGAAGACCTCGATCGTTCCACCGACGAACTCGAGGAACAGGTCTTCGGAGCTGCCAGAGAAGTAGGCGGTCACATCGCCCCGGTAGGTCTTGTCCTCCGGCTTCAGCTCGATGGCTATCTCATACGAGACGTCTGAAACCGCTGCCACCCGAGCGGTTGCTTCCTCTCTGGTAAGAACATCGCGCATCCCGGCGGCGACCATACTGGGTAAAAAGGCTGGCGGCTACACGGTCTCGCCCGCGCATACCCCGCTCGGGGTTCGATTCCAACAGGCGGAACGGTCAATTCGCACCTAGAAGATCACAGCTACCCTCGGCCACCCATGGCTTCCCACGACGACGCGGTACGAGCAGACATCAGGCGTCTCGGAAACCAGCTCGGCGAAACCCTGGTGCGGCAAGAAGGCAGGGTTCTGCTCGATCTGGTCGAAGAGGTGCGGGCCCAGACCAAGCGGCTCCGCTCTGGCGAGTCCGATTCATCCTCTCTTGAGGAAAAGCTTGCCAACCTCGACCTCGACACCACCATCCAGTTGGTGCGGGCTTTCTCGACGTACTTCCTCATAGCGAACGTCGTCGAACAGACGCATCGCTTCGACGACGGACTGGGCCAATACGGATGGCTGCACGACACCGTGACCAGGATCGGTCAGGCCAAGCTTCCACCCGATGAGATCCGAGAGATCCTGGGACGCCTGGAGATCAGGCCCGTGTTCACCGCCCACCCCACCGAGGCAGCCAGGCGGTCCATTCTCACCAAAACGGCAGAACTCGCTCTGCTGGTGGAGCAGCGGTCGGACAATCGCATCACAGAAAGCGGACGCGATCGCATCGATAGGAGAACCGGCGAGCTGATCGATCTCATCTGGCAGACATTCGAATTGCGACCGCAGCAGCCAAGCCCCCTTGACGAAGCGCGCTCGGTGATGTTCTACATAGATGAGATCTATCGCACGGTGGCGGCAGATCTGCTCGACGACCTCGATCACGAACTGGCACGCCTCGACCACACCCTGCCGCCTCGAGCACGACCTCTGCACCTTGGCACCTGGGTAGGAGGAGATCGAGACGGCAACCCGGCGGTGACTGCTGCCGTCACTCTCGACGTGCTTGCCGCTCAGTACGACCATGGGCTGAGGAACCTCATAAGCGACGTCGAAGATCTCTCCGCTCGCCTGAGCGTTTCCGAGCTCATCGTCGATATCAGCGAAGACCTCGAGGACTCGCTAGCGGCCGACCGGGTGCGATTGCCGGCTGTATACGAGGAATTCCATCGACTCAGCGCCAACGAGCCGTACCGGCTCAAACTCGCCTACATCCACCGGCGTCTCCTCAGCACCCGGCGACGCCTCGCCGAGTCATCTCACCATGCACCCGGTCTCGACTACGCGGAGCCCGGCCAGCTGATCGACGACCTCGAGTTGTTGCGCCGGTCTCTGCGAGCCAACCAAGGCGAACTCATCGCCGACGGAATCGTGCGGCGCCTGATCCGCAAGGCGGCTGCGTTCGGATTCCGCCAGGCGGTTATGGACGTGCGCGAGCATGCCGACAAGATCCATGAGGCCTTTGCCGCCCTATCAGGTGGGCTGGCCGAGACGTACAAGGCTCTCGAGCGCGCCGAACGCACCGAGATGCTGGCGGATCGCCTTGAGCGAGCCATCGCCCTTCCTCCGCCAGACCCTGGTTCTGAGGTTGCTCGCACCGTCGCAATGTTCGACGCCATACAGGTTGCACTCGACCGCTTCGGCCCCATGGCCATCGAGAGTTTCATCGTCTCAGAAACCGGTGGCGCCGACGACATCTTGGCCTCTGTGCTCCTGGCCGCATCGACCGGCCTTGTCGATCTTCAGCAGGGCAAGGCCCGTATCGGTTTCGTTCCCCTATTCGAGACGACGGCAGAGGTGGCCGCAGCCGGCACCATTCTCGACGAGCTATTGAGCGTCCCCGCTTACCGGCGCCTGGTTGGGCTGCGGGGTGACATCCAAGAGGTGATGCTCGGCTACTCCGATTCCAACAAGGCGGCCGGCATCACCACCGCCCAGTGGGGCCTATATCGGGCAAGTCGAGACCTGCGTGATGTCGCCTTTCGCCATCAGGTGAACCTGCGCATCTTCCACGGTCGGGGGGGAACCATCAGTCGGGGAGGCGGACCAACCGGCCAAGCCATCCTGGCACAGGCCTGGGGCACAGTCGACGGTCGCATCAAGGTGACAGAGCAGGGCGAAGTGATCGCCGACAAGTACGGCGTGCCTGCACTGGCCAGGCGTAACCTCGAGGTGGCCCTGGCGGCCACTCTGGAAGCTTCACTGTTGCATCGGCTTCCTCGACATTCGCCCGAAACCCTGCAGCGTTGGGACGACGCCATGGACTCCATCAGCGCTGCCTCGCACGAGGCCTACCGAGGCCTCGTCGATACGCCAGAACTGCTTGATTACTTTCATGCCGCTACCCCGGCAGACGAGCTGAGCGCCCTCAACATCGGATCGCGTCCAGCGCGACGCCCTGGAGGAAAGCCCGGCATCGACGGCCTGCGAGCGATCCCGTGGGTGTTCGGCTGGACACAGACTCGCCAGATCGTGCCGGGCTGGTTCGGCGTTGGAACCGGGCTGGCCGTGGCCCGTCAGTCGGGACTCGTTGAGGTGCTCATGGAGATGCACAGCGAGTGGCAGTGGTTCCAGACTTTCTTATCCAACGTCGAGATGACCCTCGCCAAGACCGACCTCGATGTGACTGCTAGGTACGTTGACCGGCTGGTCGATACACCGTTGCGGCCTGTGTTCGCTGCGATACGCGCCGAGTACGAGCTGACCGTCCAGGAACTCCTTCGCATCACCGGCCACGACGCGCTGTTGGATGGCGACCCCGTGCTGCAACGAACCCTGGCCGTGCGCGACACCTACCTCGATCCGATCAGCTACCTCCAGGTCAGTTTGCTGGAAAGGGCCCGTACGGGCAGCGACGACGATCTATTGCATCGAGCGCTGCTGCTTACCGTGAATGGATTGGCGACCGGACTCCGCAACACCGGCTAGTGGCGCACCACTAATCGACCAGCCCTCGCAACGTCGAGATGGCTTTGTTGATGCGTCGCTGCGCCATCATTCTCACCAGTGGCGCCCTCCAACGGCTTGTCGTAGCGCCGAACTGGATCTTGACGCGAGCCCCGGCTCGTTGGGACTCAACCAGGGACTCCACCGCACATTCGAGCTGCGCTCCATTCACGAAACGAACACCCTTCAGCTCGACTCGATAACGCCGACCAGCCTCCCAATCGACGACACTCACTGCGATGTCGCTCCCGCCGACGTTCACAGTGAGATCATCACCCACCTTCGGCAGATCTCCCGACCAATGGACCAACTGGACCCCGGCCCACTGCGAGAGGCGGTCGGGATCGGCCATCACCACCCAAACGGCCGCTGGGTCGGTTTCGTGGAGATCGGCCTCGTCCCACGCCACAAAGCCGCGTTCCTCAGCCACCCTTCACCTTCGAGACGATGAGATCACCGACCACCTTGGGGTCGGCCTTGCCGCCCGTGGCCTTCATCACCTGGCCAACCAAGAAACCGACCGCCTTGGTCTCTCCCTGGCGGATCTTTTCCACCGCGTCGCCATTCGCTGCCAGCACCGCATCTACCTCGGAGCCGAGCGCTGCAACGTCGGTGACTTGGATGAGGTCGCGCGCTGCCGCCACCTGAGACGGCGATCCCTCCCCCATCATGACGCCACCCAGAACCTCCTTGGCTGCGGTGGCCGACAGATCACCTTTGGCCGTCATCTCCGACAGCTCTCGCAGATGGTCGGACGTAAGGGGGATCTCGGTGACGGCAATATCGTCCCGCTTGAGGTGTGCCACAACCTCTCCGGTTAGCCAGTTGGCAACGTCGCGCGCCTCTCCGCCAGCCGCAACCGCATCGGTGAACAGCTCCCCCATTGCTGCGTCCGCAGCCAGCTGGCGCGCCGCCCCCTCCTCGATGCCAGACTCCATGAGCCGGATTCGCCGCGCTTGGGGTAGCTCAGGCAACGTGGAACGAACCTGCTCGCGCCATGCGTCGTCCACTGCCAGAGGGACCAGATCGGGCTCCGGGAAGTAGCGATAATCGGACGACTCTTCTTTGCCCCTCATGGCGTGGGTCATGCCGTCTTGTTCGTTCCAGTGGCGGGTTTCCTGCGTGATCGAACCACCCGAGCCAAGCACCTCGCCCTGCCGATCTATCTCGTAGGCCAGGGCTTGCTCTAGCGACCGCAACGAGTTCATGTTCTTTGTCTCGGTGCGGATGCCCAATTCCTCGACTCCCTCAGGTCGCAACGACACGTTGGCGTCGAAGCGCATGCTCCCCTCCTCCAGCTTTGCGTCGGAAACGCCCAGCGAGCGGATGAGACCCTGCAGCTCCGTGGCATATGCCCTGGCCTCCGCTGCCGAGCGGATGTCAGGCTCTGATACCACCTCGACCAACGGCACGCCGGAGCGGTTGAAGTCGAGCAGTGAGTGGTCGGCACCATGGATGCGGCCGCCCTCGCCGACATGAAGGCTCTTGCCAGTGTCCTCCTCCATGTGCACTCGAGTGATTCCGATGGCGCGAGTCTCACCGTCGACAGTCACGTCGAGAGTTCCGTTGACGCAGATCGGCAGGTCGTATTGGCTTATCTGATAATTCTTCGGCAGGTCGGGATAGAAGTAGTTCTTGCGATGGAACAACGAATGGGGCGCGATGTCACATCCAAGCGCCAGCCCGATCTTCACGATCCACTCGATGGCCCTCTCGTTGGGGACGGGCATCGCTCCAGGCAATCCAAGACACACCGGGCACACCGTGGTGTTGGGTTCGGCGCCGAAGTCAACCTTGCATCCGCAGAACATCTTCGAGGCGGTTGCCAGCTCAACATGCGTTTCGATCCCGATGACGGATTCGTAACTCATGAGATCTCCGACGTGGCAAGCGGCGCCCTGGCGTCGAATGCCGCCATCCGCTCCACCGCAGCAGCCACCTGGAACATCACCTGTTCGCCCAGCGCCGGCGCCATCACCTGGAAACCGATCGGGAGACCCTCGTCGAGACCGATGGGGACAGATACCGCCGGATGTCCAGCCAGGTTGCTGGGGATGGTGCACAGGTCGGACAAGTACATGGAAAGTGGGTCATCGGTCCTGGCGCCCACCTCGAAGGCTGTTGTCGGACTGGTGGGAGAAACCACAACGTCGACCTCGCTGTAGGCCCTGGCGAAGTCTTCGAGAATCAGCGTGCGCACCTTCTGAGCCTGGCCGTAGAAAGCGTCGTAGTAGCCAGCCGACAGGGCATAGGTACCAAGCAGGATGCGGCGGATCACCTCGGGTCCGAACCCTTCGGCCCTTGTCGCAGCCATCATGTCCTCCACGGTCTCCGCCTCCTTGCGCAATCCGTAACGGACACCATCGAACCTGGCCAGGTTGGCCGAGCATTCAGCCGGCGCGATCAGGTAGTAGGCCGACAGTGCCGCCTCAAACGACGGGAGCGATAGCTCAGTGACCTTGGCACCGGCCTCGGCAAGAGCGTCACAGGTTCGGCGGAAGGCGTCCACCACCGGCGTATCGATGCCTTCCCCAGAAAGCTCTGAAGCCACACCGATGCGCAAGCCCTCCACGCCCCCATCGAGCCCGGATCCAAAGTCGGGTAGATCGCCTCGGTAACTCGTGGCGTCCTTTGGGTCGTGACCGGCCATGACACCCAAGACGTCGACGGCGTCGGACACGGTCCTGGTCATGGGCCCGATCTGGTCGAGCGAGGATGCGAACGCGATCAACCCGTAGCGGCTAACCAGGCCATAGGTGGGCTTCATCCCGACCACGCCGCACAACGATGCCGGCTGTCGGATCGATCCGCCGGTGTCGGATCCAAGAGCTGCCAATGCGGAGCCAACTGCGACCGCCGCCGTCGAACCGCCAGAGCTTCCCCCAGGAACCCGGTCGGTGTTCCATGGGTTGCGGGTGGGTCCGTATGCAGAGTTCTCGGTTGACGAGCCCATGGCGAACTCGTCCAAGTTGGTTTTGCCAACGACGACGGCCCCGCCTTGGCGCATTCTCTCAACAACCGTGGCGTCGTACGGCGGCTTGTATCCAGCCAGGATCTTTGAAGAGCAGGTGGTCTCAATGCCTCTGGTGACCATGTTGTCCTTCAGCGCGATCGGGATGCCGTGCAGCGGGCCGAGGTCGTCGCCCTTGCGCAACGCGCTGTCGGCGGCAGCGGCTGCCTCGACGGCACCTTCGCGATCGATCGTCAGATAGGAGTGGAGATGGGCTTCGGTCATCGAGGCTCTCTTGAGCACAGCTTCCAACAGTTCGGATGCGGTCAGCTCGCCGCCGCGCAACGCGGCGCCGGCGGCTCCGATCGTCAGGTCTGCCGGGTCGTTCACGACTCCTCCAGGATGCGGGGAACCCTGAAGTATCCATCTTGCGTCTCGGGCGCCTGGGAGAGCACCTCGTCACGATCCAACGAAGGCGTTATCTCATCTGGCCGGAAGGCGTTGGTCATCGACAGCGGATGAGAGGTGGGCTCAACGCCGTCGGTTGCCAGACTCTGGACTAACGCGGCGTGCTCCAGAATTCCTTCCAGCTGGCGGCCATAACGGGCCAGCTCGTCATCGCTCAAAGCCAGGCGAGCCAAGCGAGCGACGTAATGGATATCGATGTCGACAGGCATGGGGCGATGCTAGAAGGGGACGCCCGGCACAACGACACCCGGCTCGTACGATGACGCCATGTCTCGACTCCTTCCGGCGATCGTTGCTCTGGCATTGATCGCCGCCGCCTGCGGAAGCGATGGAAGCGATGGAAGCGATGGCAGCGATGGGGTGGCATCGCTCGACGAGGCACCGGCGTCACCCGATGTCGGCGCCGAGGAAAACGAATTCGAGCAGTCCTTCCTCGCCTTCAGTCAGTGTCTACGAGACGAGGGCGTCGACGTACCGGATCCTGAGTTCAACGCTGACGGGTCACTCCAGCTGAGCAGCCTCAACGACTTCGACGGTGTCGATGAAGACGAACTGGTGGCAGCACGCGATGCCTGCTCGGAGTTTCTCGAAGGAGTGACTCTTGAGAACTTCGGATTCGATCGCACCGCCATCGAAGACACGCTGTTCGAGTATGCCGCCTGCATGAGGGACCAGGGCTTCGACATGCCGGACCCCGACCTCGACGGGTTCCTGCGCCGAACCCTGGCCCAAGGTGAGCAGAATCCTGAAGGCGCCGCTGGGCTTGGCATCTTCGGAGGCGAACTGGATTTCGAGGATCCCGGGTTCATCGCGGCGGACGAAGTCTGCCGCCCCCAGATATTCGCCGGCTTCGATCCGCCGGCAGACGGCTAAGAAGCTTCAAGCCTGGATAACCGTTTCTTTACAGTTCGGTACGACGCTGCTCGGGGAACAAGGAGAACGACTTGAAACGATTTCTGATCTTGATCGCCGCGTTAGCCATCGTGGCCGCGGCCTGCGGTGGAACATCGGGGGCCGAGGGCGTCGCCTCCTTGAATGAGACCGACGATGCGACACCGGCCGCGGCGGCCGAGCCCGAAGTTGACTCCGAGGAAGCCTTCCTGGCATTCACCGAATGCATGAGGCAGGAGGGCGTCGACCTACCCGACCCACAGACCGACGGCGAGGGCAACTTCTTCTTCGAGGACCGCGGGCCCGGCAACGGAGAACTGGATCGGGGTGAGCTGCGAGCGGCCGGCGAAGCTTGTCAGCACCATCTCGAAGGCGTGACTCAGACCTTCCGAGACTTCGACCGCACCGAGATCGAAGACACCCTCGTCGAGTTCGCGGCTTGCATGAGGGACAACGGCTACGACATGCCAGATCCAGACCTCTCCGGCTTCGGCCCCACCGGAGATGGCCCCGACGAGGGCCAGGGCACCGGACCCGGAGGCGGACCGTTCGGCGCTTTGGACCAGGATGACCCCGCATTCCAGACGGCCATCGCAGCCTGCGATGAGCTCCTCACCGGCTTGCGCAGACCCGGCGGCGGGCCGGGGGGCGGCGGTCCGGACGGTGACGCATGAGCCTGCGCAAAGTTCAATCTGACGTCCCAATCGGCTTGGATAGGGAGGCAATGACCGCCGGCACCAATCCAACCAGGACTCGAGGACGCTGGCCGTGGCTGGCCGGGGTGGCCGTCGTCGTGGCCCTGATCGCCGGTGGGATTTGGCTCCTCACCGGCGACTCGACGGGAGATGCCCCGGTTGCATCCGGCGAGCTCGATCTGGCGGAAGTGGTCGTGACCGACCTCACCGAAACGGAGGAGTTCGCCGGCACATTGGGACGGAGCCCAAGCGACCCGGTGCTCACCCGCATCGGAGGCACCGTGACCTCAACGGCCGCCGAGGGCGCCACCGTCGACCAGGGCGATGTTCTCTATGAGATCGACAGCCAGCCGGTGGTACTCGTCTACGGCGGCGTCCCCGCCTATCGAACTCTCTCCAATTCCGCTGACGACGGCGCAGACGTCGAGCAGCTGGAAGCGGCGCTGGTGGCGCTTGGCTACGACCCAGACGAGACGGTGACAGTCGACCAGGAATTCACAGCGAACACCGAGAGCATGGTGGAACGCTGGCAGCAGGACATCGGAGCCAGTGACGATGGAGTGGTGAATCTTGGCGAGGTTGTCTTCTTGCCAAGCGCCATCCGCGTCACGGAAGTGCTGGCTGCGCCAGGTTCGCCCGTGGGCAACGGCACCCCCATCCTTGGCACATCGGCCCAAGAAACCGTGGTCACCGTTGATCTGCCGGCAGCAGACCAAGGGACGCTCGTCGAGGGCGCGGCCGTCACGGTTGTTCTCCCCGATAACTTGACGACCTCAGCCGTTGTCACCTCAGTTGGCACGGTTGCGACTCAGGTCCCAGGTGGGGACGCCACGTTTGAGGTTGTCGTGACGCTCGACGATCCAAGTGCGGCCGCCAGCCTCGACGAGGCACCGGTCGACGTTGAAGTGGTCACCGATTCACGGGAGGGCGTGCTGGCTGTGCCGGTTACTGCGCTCATCGCTTTGGCCGAGGGCGGTTATGCGGTAGAGGTCGACCAAGGTTCCGGCCAGACCACCCTGGTAGCCGTAGAGCCCGGCTTCTACTCGGGAGGGATGGTGGAGATCGATTCGCCAAGCCTCAACCCAGGCGATTTGGTAGTCGTGCCGTGACCTCCCCAACTGCAGCGGCGAAAGTCCTTGAGCTGAGCGACGTTCGCAAGGTCTATCCCGGAGCCACCCCGGTGCATGCACTGCGCGGCATCGAGCTAGATGTTGTCCGAGGTGAACTCATGGCGGTCGTCGGGCCTTCGGGCTCGGGGAAGTCAACCCTGCTGCACATCATGGGTACGCTCGACCGCCCGACGTCTGGGGAAGTGACTGTCGACGGGCACGTGGCGAGCCGGCTCACCGACCGTCAGCTCTCGGCGTTGCGAGCCGGTCAAATCGGGTTCGTGTTCCAATCGTTTCACCTTCTCAACGGAGAAACCGCGTTGGAGAACGTCGCCGACGGCCTGCTGTACACCGGTGTGGCGTCGACCCTGCGCAACAACCTGGCAAACGAGGCACTCGACCGTGTTGGCCTCAGCCACCGCAAGCACCATCTTGCCTCGAAACTGTCTGGCGGCGAGATGCAGAGGGTCGCGGTGGCACGAGCCATCGTGGGGCGGCCGGCGATCGTGCTGGCCGACGAGCCGACCGGCAATCTGGACACAGCCACATCGGATGACATCGTGCGCTTGTTGGAGGAGCTCAACGGTGAGGGGATAACCATGATCGTGATCACTCACAATCGCGACATGGCGGAACTATTCCCTCGTCGCATCATGATGCGAGACGGCACCATCGAGCGAGACTTAGGACGGTCGGCATGAACACCCTGCGGCCGGCTCGCCTCGCCTTCAGCGACCTGGCACGGACTTCGGCCGCGGGCCTGCGGAGCCGCAAGTTGCGAGCTGCCCTCTCCGCGCTTGGGATCATGATCGGAATCGCAGCGGTGGTGGGAGTGCTTGGCCTTTCCCAGTCTTCGAAATCGGACTTGCTGGAACAGCTCGACAGACTCGGCACCAACCTCCTCACCGTGCAGGCCGGCACCGGCATTGGAGCCGGCTCCGGCGAGTTGCCAGACTCGGCCACAGCCATGATCGGCAGGATCAATCCGGTCGAGGCATCCGCCGCAGTGCGCGATGTGGACGCCAACGTCTACAAATCCGACCTCATCCCATCGACCCAATCGGGTGGGATTTCAGTTAAGGCAGCAGATACAGACTTGCTAGAGACGCTGGGCGGCGACCTTGCCGATGGCCGATTCCTCGACGAGGCGGCCTCCAACTACCCGACTGCCGTGCTCGGCGCGGTCGCCGCCGAGCGTCTCGGCATAGCCAGTCTCGATGCTGCGCCATTGGTATGGCTGGGTGACCAATGGTTCGCGGTGGTTGGCATCCTCGAGCCGTTGGCTCTCGCATCCGACATCGATCGTTCCGCTCTCGTCGGACAACAGGCGGCGGCAGACTATCTCGGTTCAGAAGAGGCGCCATCGAAGATATTCGTGCGTACCGACCCTGCCTTCGTCGACGACGTACTTGCGGTCCTCGGTGCCACCGCCTCTCCGGAGAACCCGGAAGAAGTGGAAGTGGCGAGACCGACCGACGCGCTCGAGGCCAGGGAGGCGGCCGACGACACCTTGACGTTGTTGTTCCTTGGCTTGGGAGGAGTGGCCCTCCTGGTGGGCGGCGTTGGAATCGCCAACGTGATGGTGATCTCGGTGCTGGAGCGACGCGCCGAGATCGGGCTGCGTCGTGCGTTGGGGGCGACTCGTCGCCAGATCGGTACCCAATTCCTCACCGAGCCCTATTGCTGAGCGCAGTGGGCGGCGCTGGTGGTATCGCCCTCGGCGCGGCCGCCACCGCTGGGTATTCGCGGTTGCAAGGATGGGACGTGATCATCCCCCCCGCTGCAATATTCGGGGGCATCGCCGCGGCGCTGGTGATCGGCGCCGCTGCCGGGCTATATCCGGCCATCCGAGCCTCGCGGCTCTCGCCTACCGAGGCCTTGCGCACCACCTGAGCCCGGTTCTGGTCCTGGTTCATCCGGCCATCTTTCGTACCCTGACGTCATGAGGCGATTGGCTGCCGCGGCTGGCATCACTCTGTTGCTCGGGAGCTGCGGCGAGCCCGTGATTCCGCACGCTGTGTCCCAAACCAACGACGCCCATTGCGTCACCTGCCACGCAACAGGTGCAAATGGCGCCAAGGTCTCCCCTCACCCGGACCGCAGAGATTGTGTCGGCTGCCACCGGCCGGAGGGGACCCTTGACGTCGGCGCTCAGCATTGGCCGGGACCCAACGACTAGTTGGTCAGAAGCTCCTTGAGCACCCGATAGCACTCGTCGAGGTTGGCCAGCGCCACCGATTCCCCCGCCTGGTGAGCCTGGCTGGTTTCGCCCGGTCCGTAATTGACAGCGGGGACCCCGGCCGCAGACAGCCGAGCCACATCGGTCCAACCTTGCTTCGGTTTGCGCTCGGTGCCGGCGATGGCGGCCAGGCGCTCAAGGTGGTCGTTGTCCACCGGGACGCTGGCGCCGGGAGCGCGGTCGACGATCTCGATGCGATCGGCAGCCGCCGCCACCTCGCGCAGCCTTGCCTCCGCCTCCTCGACGGTGATGTTGGGAGGGAATCGATGGTTGAGCGCCAGCTCGAACGACGAGGGGATGATGTTGCGAGCAACTCCTCCCTTCGCCTGGGTGACGCTGAAAACCTCGGTGTACTCCAACCCGTCGATGGTGACCGGTCTGTGCTCCCAAGCATGCATCTCGATGAGGAAAGCACCGGCCTTGGTGATGGCGTTCTCGCCGAGCCATGGTCTTGAGCTGTGAGCCGCATGACCGTCGAAGAACACACGGGCGTTCACGACACCCTGGCAGCCGAGATGCAGATCTAAGTCGGTTGGTTCCAGAACCACAGCGAACTCCGACTCAGTGAGCCATGGCGCCTCCTCCAGCACGTCGCCTAGCCCGTTCTCGTCGGCCGGGCCCTCTTCACCGGCATAGAACACGCTGATGACGTCGTACGGACCGTCGGTTACCTCGGCATCCTCCATCAAATGCAACATGACCGCGACACCGGACTTCATGTCGGTCGACCCCAACCCGATGAGTCTTCCATCGACGATCTTGGCGTCACCCTGGCCCTGCTCAGGCACCGTGTCGATGTGCCCGACCAGGCTGATGATGGGCCGCCCGGTGCGGCGTCCCACAACGATGCTGTTGCCGATGCGGACGACCCCATCTCTCCCCCAGGTGGCAAGCGCCCTCTCTTCGAGCGCCGTGCACAGCCTGCCCTCGCTGCCAAGCACCGACGGGATGTTGACGATCTCAGCGAGCGTTTCGGCCAAGGTCATACCGGCACCTCGAACACCCGCAACGCATCGTTGAGCGAGGTCTTGCGATCGGTCGAGTCGCTCCGTTGGCCGATGATGATCGGTGTGCGGAGGTGATAGGTGCCGGCAGGGAAATCCTTGGCGCGCGATCCGGTCACCACGATGGAGTTGGCTGGCACCCGGCCCTTGTGCTCCACCGGAGTGTCCCCGGTGACATCGATGATCGGTATCGAAGGGCCGATGGTGGTGTTGGCCCCCAACACCGCGCCCGCCTCGACGATGACACCCTCGACCAGGATGGAGCGACTGCCTATGAACGC
>JAOTWH010000240.1 GCA_029863035.1 Acidimicrobiia bacterium
GATGCACGCCACACTTCGAATGATCACACCCTCCATCGTGTCCGTACTCGACTCGGCTCGCACGTTCCAGCACACAGTCGCCGACGAAGCTCGAGCGACGTTCAGCCAACTGGGGTAACGAAGCTTCCCCCTCCCGCTTGCGGGAGGGGTCAGGGGAGGGTGTCAACCGCTACCGCGAATGAAGGCGCATTCGACTTCGCGGTGGTGATCGCCACCCCCACCCAACCTCCCCCGCTGCGCGGGGGAGGCAAGAATCGCCGTCATCGCGCCAGAAGTCACGTGTTGCGGAGATCGCTTGCCAATGGGCTGGCCAGTCGCCAGAACAAGCGCCCGTACACTTCCGCGATGGACTCCGCCATTCTCGAGGGGCTAAACCCTCCCCAGCGTGAAGCAGTGGCGGCCACCGATGGGCCGGTGCTGGTCGTGGCAGGTGCTGGATCGGGCAAAACGCGAGTGTTGACGCATCGCATCGCCCACCTCATCGACGATCTGGGCGTTCCGCCTCACGCCATTTTGGCGATCACGTTCACCAACAAGGCTGCCAACGAGATGAAGGAGCGTGTTCAGTCGTTGGTCGGCGATGTCGTCAA
This sequence comes from Acidimicrobiia bacterium, assembly GCA_029863035.1. Next base: position 591 of record JAOTWH010000240.1, read on the forward strand.
CTCGATGTGGGTATCGACCTTCCATAGTGCGTGCGCCCGCATCCTGCGCCGAGAGGCCCCACGCCTCGGGTACAACTCGTCGTTCTCCATCTACGACGCCATCGATTCGCGACGCCTCATCCAGTTCTGTGTTCGCGACCTCGACCTCGATCCGAAGCGGTTCCCACCCCGGGGGATCGCCCAAGTCATCAGCAATGCCAAGAACGAGCTCATCGACTATGAATCGTTCGCCTCCACTGGTGCCGGGGCGTATCACGAGAAGGTGTCTGAGGTGTACCGGCTCTACCAGCAACGTCTGCTCGAAGCGTCCGCCATGGACTTCGACGACCTGCTCATGGTCACCGTTGAGCTGCTCACCGCCTTCCCCGACGTGCTACGCCAGTATCAGGAACGCTTCCGCTACATCATGGTGGACGAGTACCAGGACACGAACCATGCGCAGTACGTGCTGGTGTCCAAGCTGGCAGCAGAGCACGGCAATCTATGTGTGGTTGGCGATTCCGATCAGAGCATCTATGCCTTTCGCGGCGCCAACATCCGCAACATCCTTGAGTTCGAACGGGACTATCCCGATGCGCGGACTATCACCCTTGAACAGAACTATCGCTCAACCGAAGTGATCCTGGAGGCAGCCAACTCCATCATCTCGAACAACCAGGGCCGCAATCCAAAGAACCTTTGGACCGATCTGGGGCGGGGCGAGCTCGTGATCCGCTACGAGGGTCAAGACGAGCGCGACGAGGCTGCCTTTGTTGTCGAGCAAGCGGCGCTGATGAACGAGGCGGGGAGGTCTCTGTCCGACATAGCGGTCTTCTATCGGACCAACGCGCAGAGTCGAGTCATCGAGGAGACCTGTGTTCGGATGGGGATCCCGTACCAGGTGATCGGCGGACCCAAGTTCTACGATCGCCGCGAGGTGAAGGATCTCTTGGGCTACCTGAGGGCGTTGGTCAATCCGTCAGATCAGGTGGCTGTGAAGCGGATCATCAACGTCCCGAAACGGGGGATCGGCGACACAACGATCGGCCACCTCGATCGTCTCGCAGACCACGGCGGTGTCACCTTCTGGGAGACACTGGCCGACGCCGGTGGCCACGACGCGATCTCGGCGCGTGCCAGGAAGCAGATCGCCAGTTTCTTAGAGCTGATGAAATTCCTCTCCGACCGCACGGAGGACGGCGTAGCGGCCACGATGGATGCAGTCCTCACCGAGACCGGGTACCTCGACGAGCTCAAGGCCGAAGGGACTCTCGAGGCGCTGGGCCGCATCGAGAACATCGAGGAGATCAAAGGTGTCGCCGAGCAGTTCGAGGAGATAGCTCCCGGCCTTGAGTTCGATGGTTCGCAATGGGATGAGCTATCCGGGCGCGAGAAACTGCAGGCGTTCCTCGAATCGGTGAGCCTGGTGAGTGACGTCGACAGCCTCGACGCCGACCAGGGAGCCCTCACCCTCATGACACTGCACAACGCCAAGGGACTGGAGTTCCCCGTCGTGTTCGTCACGGGGCTGGAGGACGGCGTCTTTCCTCACATGAGGTCGCTGGCAGACGTCGACGAGCTTCAAGAAGAGCGGCGCCTTGCCTACGTCGGAATCACCAGGGCACAGGAGCAGCTCTATCTAACCAACGCTTGGAGCCGCAATCTGTGGGGGGGCACCAACTACAACTCGCCTAGCCGGTTCCTCAAAGAGCTACCCGAAGAACTCACCACCACGGCCGAGAGAGAACGCCGGCCCGAATTGGAATCGGCTCGGCCGTCGCAGACGCTCGACGGCCAGGCGCTGGTCGTAGGAGACAGAGTGCGTCATTCGCATTGGGGCGAGGGCACTGTGGACGAGATCATCGGAAACGGCCAGGCCGCCGAGGCGGTCGTGGCGTTTGAATCGGAAGGTTCGAAGAGACTCTTGTTGGCGTGGGCTCCCCTGGAGAAGGCGTAAGGAAACCCGTCTCTCGTCTCTCGTCTCTCGTCTCTTGTCTTTGCGCACGACGAAGTCGTGCACGAGGAACGAGTAACGAGAAACGTTCCTTTGACTTCTGACTTCTGCCGTTCGACCTCTAGATTCACCTCATGCCGATAAGAGTTCTCATCGCCAAGCCGGGTCTGGACGGCCATGACCGCGGGGCGAAAGTCATTGCCCGGGCATTGCGTGATGCTGGGATTGAGGTCATCTACTCCGGCCTGCATCAAACCCCG
>JAOTWH010000241.1 GCA_029863035.1 Acidimicrobiia bacterium
GCACTTGAGACAGTGGCCTTGTTCTACAACACCGAACTCAGCCCGGAAGCGCCGTCGTCGTTCACCGAGATGAAGAGTCTGTGCGCGGATCTGGGGAGTGCGGCCGGGGACGAGACCACCACCACGACAACAGTGGCACCTGCCACCGACGGCTTTTCGTGCGTCGCAGCAGTTCCAGGCGATCCCCTCACAACGCTCCCGTTCGTCACAGCCCCGGGTGGCTACCTCTACGGAACCAACGATGACGGCACCCCGAACACCTCCGATGTGGGCCTCGACAATGAGGGGGCATTGGAAGGGGCGGAATTCCTGCGAGGCCTGGTGGCAGACGCCGTGATCGAGCCAGCAGAAGACGTGACAGTGCTGGCGGCGGCCCTGGCGGCTGGAGAAACCGTATTCGCACTGGGGGGATTGGAGTTGGAGGAGGCACTCGAGGCTGCCGGAGCACCTTTCGAGATAGGCCCCTTGCCCTTCATGGCAGGCAACCCGCCCCAACCCTTCGTCGAAGTCTTCGGATTCATGATCGCCGGCCGCAGCAATCAACCTGAGAGCACCGCTCTCTTTCTCTCCGACTATCTCATCGCCGGACCCGTGATGGACGCGGTGGCGGTGTCGGTTGGCAAGAACTCGGCGTTCATCGGAACCACCGAAACTCCGCCGGCGACCGGGTTTCTGGCCTCGGCTCGCGATGGGATACCCACCCCTCCCACGATCGATATCGAGGTGTCGCTGGAGATAGTCGCCAGGGAGCTAGCGCTCCTGTACGGACTGGAAGCAGAGGTTGGAGCGATCCTGACAGCTGCCGCCGAACCGCTGCGGAGCCTGTCAGCCGAGTGAGGTGTCGCCGAAACGTCTAGGCGAACGGATCGGCAGGGAAGTCGTCGCTCGAGCCGTTGGATTCTGGATCGGCTGCCACCTTGGCCTTCTCCTTAGGGGCAGCCTTCTCCTCAGGGGCCGCCTTCTGCTCGGCCTTCGATACCCCAGCCTTCTTTGGACTGGTCTCGTTGCCGTCGTCATCGAAGCTCACGGTCGGCGCAGGGTCGACCCGCCCTTCTTGGACGACCATGATGATCTCTTCCCAATCGCGGGCCAGCGCACACTTTGCGCAGTAGGCGGTATTGCCGCGCTTGATGACGGCTTCAGCGTTGCATCGAGTGCAATTCACTAAACACTCCGGTTCTGTTAACTGCGTTTTCGGCAGCGAGGACGGTGACCTTTAGGTATCCGCCCTGGAATCGGCGGCTGCCTGAGCACGTTCGGAAAGGATCATCGCCACATCCCTCACCCGAATATCGGCCTCGCGCCCAAGTTCCTTAACGCCGTCGTCGATCATGATGTAGCAGAAGGGGCACGCCGTGGCGATCTCGTCGGCGCCGGTGGCGATTGCTTCCTCCGTCCGCTCAATATTCACTTTGCGCCCGGTCTTCTCCTCCATCCACATGCGCGAACCCCCGGCACCGCAGCACAGGGCACCCGACCCACACCGAGGCATCTCGACGCGTTCACCGACCACTTCGTCGAGTGCCTGACGAGGCGGGAGGTATATGTCGTTGTGACGTCCCAGATAGCACGGATCGTGATAGGTGACCTTCGAACCGTTGGTGCCGCTGGTTTCGATACGACCTTCGCTCACCAAATCCATCAGGTACTCGCTGTGGTGAACCACCCGGTACTCGCCTCCGAACTGGGGGTATTCGTTCGCCAATGTGTTGAAGCAATGGGGGCATTGGGTGACGATCGTGGTTACCCCGAGGTCGTTGAGCGTTTCGATGTTCTGAAGCGCCAATCCCTGGAACACGAACTCGTTGCCAGCGCGACGTGCCGGGTCACCTGTGCACAGCTCGCGTGGCCCGAGGATGGCGAAATCCACCTCCGCCTGGTGGAGCAACTTCGCGGTGGACAGGGTGACAGCACGGTTGCGATCGTCGAACGATCCGGCACAGCCCACCCAATACAGGACCTCGGCGGAATCAACGTCGGTTCCGAGCATGGGCACATCGAAATCGAGCTCGTCACGCCAATCGCCCCGTGATTGCTGGCTCATTCCCCACGGGTTCGATGAGTTCTCCATGTGGAGGAACGCGCCACCCAACTCCGTTGGGAAGTCGGACTCCATGAGCGTGAGGTAACGACGCATGTCGAGGATCTTGTCCATGATCTCGATGTTGACTGGACAAACGCTGTCGCACGCCCGACAAGAGGTGCAGGCCCACACTTCGGCAGCCGTGATGCGTTCGAATACGTTGTCCGAAGTCACTGTTATCCCGGCGTCCATCGACACTGGGGGAGATACTCCAGCGGTAACCGAGGCCACCTCGCCAAGCTTGAGCACGATCTCGCGCGGATCAAGCGGCTTGCCGGTGAGGTTGGCGGGACACACATCGGTGCACCTTCCACAGATCGTGCACGAGTCGGTATCGAGCAGCTGCTTCCATGTGAATTCGGCGATCGTCGAGGCACCAACGCTCTCGAGGTCGGTTGCCTCCAGAAGGTTCGGCATAGGGCGCATGGCCCCCACCGGACGCTCCCGCGGCGAAAGGAACATGTTGGCCGGCGAGGTCACCATGTGGCGCAGCTTGGTGGTTGGCAGCACCACCAGGAAGGCCACGAAAGCCAAGGCGTGCGAAACCCACAGGACCTGATGTAGCCCGGCGGCGACACCGCTTGGCACCAAGTTGGCCAGGTAATAGCCGACAAAGGACCACGTCTCGTACGAGGGCCGCCCCTCGTAGCGAATTCGCGCTGCCTCGGTTGCCAGGCCGCTGACTGCGATTACGGCCAG
>JAOTWH010000242.1 GCA_029863035.1 Acidimicrobiia bacterium
GGAACCGTCGTACAGCGCCACCGACACCGCAACCTGTGGGATGGCAGCGATGAAGTTGACGGTTCCGTCTAGCGGATCGATGAACCATCGTCTCCCGCCGTCCGGTCCGCTTACTCCACTCTCCTCTGCAACGATGGCGTCGTGGGGGCACTCGGCCGCCAACACGGCAAGCAATGCCTGCTCGGCCATGTGGTCGACGCTCGTCACCGGGCTGTCATCGTCTTTGTAATCGACAGATTGAGCCGTGCCGAAGGTGGGGCGGACAACTGATGCCGCAGCGCGAGCGGCCGATAGTGCGATTTCGAGATCGGTCACGAGCCACGACTCTACGGCTGTTTTTCGACGTGGAGCTAACCTCGCTCCCTCATGATCGCCGCCATCGCCACGGTGGTTGCGGCCTTACTTATGTGGGCTGCATTCCCCCCACTCAACTTGGGAGCGCTGGTTTTCATCGCCCCCGCACCCTTTCTATGGGCCGTGCGCCGGACAGAGCGACCAACCCGAGCGTTCTGGCTCGGGTTTCTCTTCTTCATTGTCTTCTTCGGGATCTTGTTGCGGTGGATATTCATCCTCGGTGCTGTTGCCTGGTTCCCGCTTGTGATCGTGATGGGCCTCTTTGGGGCCATCGACGGCTTGCTGGTTTGGGCGATGAGAGGCTTGTCGCCCGGGCGGTGGTTCGTAGCTGTGGTGGGTGGCTGGGCACTTGTCGAGATAGTGAGGGCGCGATTTCCGTTCGGAGGGTTCCCTTGGGGCACCCTCGGCAACGGTGTCTCTTCTTTGGCCTGGCCCCGCGGCGCTGCTCAATGGATCGGCGGTTCCGGTTGGTCGGTGGTTGCCGTTTCGGTAGCTGCAGCATTGGTACTGGCGGTTGAAGATGCTCGACACGTTCGATTCGCCATCGGGTCGGTAGGCGTTGCCTTGGTCTTGGTATTGGCCGGCGCTTTGTGGGCGCCATCGGCCGACGGTCCCGAGTTCCGGGTTGCCATCATCCAGGGGTCGACGCCTTGCCCCAGAGTGCACTGCGACAATGAACGGGAAACCATCTACGCCTCGCACCTGGAGTTGACCACCTCGTTGAGCTCCGACGTCTTCGACCTTGTTCTGTGGCCGGAGAACTCCACCGGTACTCCAACAGAGCCAATCAACAACCCAGCCGTGTTCGCTGCCATCTCGTCAGAAGCGAGTCGGCTCAGCTCCAACATCATGGTCAGCGGAACGCGCCAAGCCGATGATCCTGGCGAGTTCATCAATGCCAACCTCTTGTTCTCGCGTCGCGGCGATCTCGTGGGCCAGTACCTGAAGCGTCAACCGGTTCCTTTCGGAGAGTACGTACCGTTCCGTAATCTCCTCGAGTTCATCCCTCAGCTGGATTCCGTCCCCCAGGACATGGTCAGGGGTGATCGGCCGGTGGTGTTCGAGTTGCCGGAAGGTGTGATCGGATCGGTGATCTCGTTCGAGGGTGCCTTCGCCCGCACCGTGAGGAGTGAGGTACGCGAGGGCGCCAAGCTGCTCGTCCTTGCCTCGAACGAGGGCAGTTACGGCCGCTCCGAGGCTTCGGATCAGTTCATCGGCCTCACTCGGATGAGGGCCGCCGAGTTAGGAACTCCGATCATCCACGGAGCCATCACCGGCAAGTCCACCCTCATCGACGCCGACGGTTCATACGGTGAGGCGACCGGGCTGTTCCTGAAGGACATCCTGATCGGCGAGGTGCACTTCCGCTCGGCAGGTCTCACCGTCTATGCCCGCCTGGGCGATTGGCTTCAGGTACTTGCCATCGGCGCCGGATTTGCCGCTGCTTTGTGGCCGCGCAGGCGGCGGTCGCCGAACCTGTTCGTTCCTCCATGGGCCAGGCCTTCCGAGCCGCAGCTACTGGCACGACGCTGAGCTCTAGAGCTTGGCCAGGATCTCGTCGAGATTGGGGTTTCCCACCTCAGCCAGCTCGTAGGTGGCGCGCACCGTTGGCACGTCCAATTCGAGTAAGCGCGCCAAATCGATGGGGGTGGCTATCAGCACCACCTCCGGTTGGGCAGCTTCGATGGTGGCTTTGAGATCCGCCCGCTGGGCGTCGCCGTATCCCATGGCGGGTAGCACCGACTCCACGTGGGGATACTTCTCGAATACATCGGCGATGCTTCCAACCGCGAACGGTCGCGGGTCGATGAGCTCGCCAGCTCCGTTCTGGCGAGCCGCCACCGCACCAGCTCCGTAGGCCATCCCCCCGTGGGTGAGAGTGGGACCGTCCTCGAGCACCAGCACTCGCTTGCCTTCGATCGCTTTGGCGTCCGACAGGGTTATCGGCGACTTCGCTCTCACCACTATCGCCTTTGGGTTGAGGGCCGCGACGTTGGCTTCCACCTCGGCGATGCCTTCGGGGGTAGCAGTTCCGATCTTGCTGATGATGACAACGTCCGCCCTGCGTAGGTTCGCCTCGCCCGGCCAATAGGTGATGCTGTGCCCTGGGCGATGTGGGTCGACCAGGCAGATGTGGATGTCGGGCAAGAAGAAAGGCAAGTCGTTGTTCCCGCCATCCCACAAGATGATGTCGCTCTCGTCCTCTGCCAATCGCAAGATCGCCTCGTAGTCGACTCCGGCGTAGACCACCGACCCCTCCTCGAGGTGCGACTCGTATTCCTCGCGCTCCTCGATGGTCGTGTTGTGTTCCGCCAGGTCGCCATAGCTGGCGAACCGTTGCACGCGCTGGCGATACAGATCTCCGTAGGGCATCGGATGTCGTACCACGCCGACACGTTTGCCTGCC
>JAOTWH010000053.1 GCA_029863035.1 Acidimicrobiia bacterium
GCTCGTTACGAAGTGCAGGAGTCTCACTGGGAAGGGGCAGACCAAGGCCATGGCCGTCTGCTGCGTCGACGGATGGTCGTTGAGGTTTCCGGCAAGGCAACAGGGGGGATCCCAAGGATCTACGAGATAGAGGACAATGGAACGCATCCTTTGCGTCTGGTTCCCCGACTGGCCGCTGCGCCGGCCGGATACGCCACCGGATAGGCCAGCTCAAGCTGTCGGTGGGGACAACCGGGTTGCCGCCGCCAACGTCCTGGCCCAAGAGGCCGGGGTGAGCCTCGGCATGCTGCGGCGTCAAGCAGAGGCGATATGCCCCCAGGTGGTGACCCTGGAACGCGACCTCGGAGCCGAGACAGCCTCATTCGAAGAAGTGGTGCGGGCGATCGAAGAGGTGGTGCCGCGGGTTGAGGTGGCGGAACCCGGCCTTGCCTTCGTCCCGGTGGGAGGAGCCATCCGTTACTACGGCGGCGAGGTGCCCCTCACCGAGCGGATCGCGAAAGAGCTAGAAGCCGCAGCAGGTCCGGGATGGAGGATGGGACTGGCGGCCGGTCCGTTCGCAGCGCGGCGAGCGGCACAGATAGCAGACCCCCTACTGGTGGTAGAGGACGATGCCGAGTTCCTGGCAAGTGCCGATCTATCCACCGCAGCACCACCCGACCTGGTGTCCACCTTCCGTTGGCTCGGCGTAACAACGCTCGGGGAGCTAGCTCGCCTGCCCCGTCCCGCCATCTTGTCTCGATTCGGTCTGGCCGGTCTCGAAGTCCACCGGATCGCTTCGGGGGAGGACCGTTCCCCCATGCCGCGCCTTCCCCCCTCCGATGTGATCTTCGAGGAACGGTTCGATCCGCCCCTCCAGGCCCTGGAACAGGCTGGCTTCGCAGCAAGGTCTCTTGCCTCGCAACTGTTAGGAGCGCTGGCGCCTTCGGGGGCAGCACCCCATCGGGTGGAGGTCGAGTGCGAGTCGGCAACGGGGGTGGTTCGCAACCGCACCTGGCGCAGTATGGACCCATTCGACGAGGCGGCCTTGGCCGAGAGGATGTGGTGGCAGCTCAGAGCTTGGACCGAATCGGGCGGGGTGCCCGGCGGGCTGGTGAGGCTCAGGGTGTCGCCTGCCGACTTATCCGATCAGGGTCGTCAGCTTGCTCTACACGAAGACGCCGTGTCGGAAGCAGAAGCCGCCAGGTCGTTCGCCAGAACTCAGGCGTTGCTTGGGCCAGATGCCGTACTGCAGGCCCGCCCCCAAGGCGGGCGCAGCCCGAACGAGCGAGTGCAGTGGTACCACTGGGGAGAAGAACCTTCGCCCAACAACCGAGATGCGTCTGCTCCCTGGCCGGGGCGCACTCCAGATCCGGCTCCCGCGCTGGTCCCCCCCGAACCCCCGCATCTTGAAGTGGAGTGGGACGAAGGAGTACCTACCAGCGTGCGGCTCGGTAGCAGATGGGTGCCCGTCCTTTCATGGGCCGGGCCGTGGCGTTTGATGGGACGTTGGTGGGAAGGAGGAGCCCACGCCGATCGCTATCAGCTGGTCACCTCCGCGGGCGCCTTCCTGTGCGAGGTGCGCGATGGCCACACCGTCCTCGCCGGTGTCTACGACTGAGCCAGGTTGGAAGCCACCACCTTGTAGGCCTCATCTCGTAGCCGCTCGATATCTGCCGTGGTCATACCTGCCACCGAGATGGGTTCTCCGATGGTCACCTTGACCCGGCCCCCGTAGATGATCTTGCTTCCCGGCGGCCATGCCTGGTAGCTGCCGCTCAAAGCCATCGGGATCACATCGAGCCCATTGTCGATCGCGATGCGAAACGCTCCTTTCTTGAAGGCATGGAGCGAGCCGTCGCGCGAGCGTGTTCCTTCCGGGTAGATCATGAGCGAGCGTCCCATCGTCACCGCGTTGGCTACTTGCTCGTTCACCGATCCCAACGTCGCCCTACCGGCGTCGCGGTCCACCTTGATGAAGCCAAGCCGTTTGAGGTAGAAGCCAAGGAACGGCACCCGAAACAGTTCTTTCTTAGCGAGGAATCGAATCGGGTTGCGACAGGCGATGACGCTTGAGGCGATGTCGGCGTCGGAGGCATGATTCGACACGAACACGTAGCCGCGGCCCTCTTCGATGTTGTTCTCGCCTTCCACCTCGAGCCGGATCCCAAGCGCCCAGTTGAATAAACGAGCCCAGGACCGAATGATGACGCGGTCCACAAAACGGTTCCAGGGACGGACCAGGGCCACTATCACCGCCGCCAGGCCGAACAGAATTGTGATCAGGCCGACCGCTACAAGGCCCAGGCCGGTGCGGAGTGCGGCAAAGAAGGTGCGGCCCATCGCGGTAATCTACCGCCGCCATGAGACGCCTCTCCTTGTCACAAGCCCGCCGCGTCGCTCTTCATGCCCAGGGACTCGGCAAGCCTCGCAGCAACGGCAAGGTCGATATTCGTCACATGCGCAGCGTTTTCGACTCGGTCGGGGTGGTCCAGCTCGACTCCGTCAACGTCGCCGTGAGAGCCCACTACATGCCCTTCTTCTCGCGGCTCGGCCCCTACCGCACCGGTCTGCTGGAGGAGCTGGCCTACCAGAGAAACGAACTGTTCGAATACTGGGGGCACATGGCGTCGCTGCAACCGATCGACCACCTCCCTTTGCTCCGCTGGAGGATGGACTTAGATAGGACTGGGTATCGGGCAGGCGAGCTCATGGAAAACGAACCTGGTTATCTGGAGGCGGTGCTCGAAGAAGTGCGGGAGCGGGGCATTACCACGGCGGCAGATCTCGAAGATCCTGGCGAACGAACCGGGCCGTGGTGGGGCCATGGCAAGGGCAAGACTGCGCTGGAGTGGCACCATGCCAACGGCAAGCTGGGAGCCCGCCGCGATGCCAACTTCCGCCTTAGCTATGACTTGTTGGAGCGGATCATCCCGGCCAATGCGCTTCGTCGTGCTGCTCCCGAAGGTCCCGACGCCCATCGCCAGCTCATGATGCTGGCGGCCCAGAGCCTGGGTGTGGCAACGGTTGATGACCTTGGTGATTACTACCGGCTGCGGCCGGCTGAGTTCCGGCCAGCGGTCCAGGCGTTGGTGGATGAGAAGAGACTTGAAGAGGTCGAGGTGGAGGGGTGGGACAAGCTCGCCTATCTGGTGCCGGGGACGAGAGTGCCGCGCCAGGCAAGTGCTACGGCCCTCGTCTCGCCTTTCGATTCCCTCATCTGGTATCGGGAACGAACCGAGCGATTGTTCACCTTTGAGTACCGCATCGAGATCTATGTCCCCGAACCCAAGCGCAAGTACGGCTACTACGTGTATCCGTTCCTCATGGGGGAGGATCTGGTTGCCAGGGTGGACATCAAGGCCGATCGCAAGGCCGGGGCGTTGTTGGCCAAGGGGGTCTATCTCGAACCGGGCGCCGATCCCACACGAACTGCCAGGGCATTGGCGGCAGAGCTCAACCTCATGGCGGATTGGCTGGGCATGGACGCGGTCAAGGTGGGCCGAAGAGGCAACCTCGCCGCCAAGGTGAAGGGGTTCCTCTAAGCGTCCTGCAAGGTCGGAGGCAAGCTGCCGGCGATCGAGTCGACGCCGAACGAAGAAACGCCCTCGGCTATCGGGGCGGTGTAGACAGTTCGATTGGCGAGGTCGACGAATATGAGCTGGTTCTCGAAGGTGGTGGTTTCCAAGCCGACCAGTAAGAGCCATTGCCGATCATCGCTCCAGGCAACGGGCCGAGCGCTGATAGGACCAAGCGCGACCGTGAAACGCTCGAGCGAACTCAATTGCCGCAGATTGAGTACGACGTCGTCATCCTCCTGAGTGGTAATGGCCGCCCAAGTGCCACTTGGCGAGAACAGCGCTCCGATGACTTGACCGAAGTCCAGTTGCTCGCCCGGAACAAGGGTGACATCGAGCAAGGCCAGCGATGCCTCGTCATCGATCGATGACTTCACCAGCAGTTGCCCATCGGCGCTGGCGTCGACTAGCTCGAGCGGCGCAGAACCAATCAGTTGGCCCTCTGGGTCGAGTGTGATCAATATTCCCTCGTCGATCTGGGTCGAAAAGTCGGAGAAGGCGAATCCCCAATCACCGTAGGCCACCAACCTGGCCCGGAAGGGAAGCTCGGCTACGCGGAGGCTGGAGAAGGGCGGCCCGGGCGAGGTCCACAGCTGGGTAGCGCCGTCCAGCAGGGGCGTCGTGTAGGCGATCGCTCCCGGTGCGGAGACGTGCCAGGCGAATGACAACGGGGCTGTGTCAGTCACAACTTGCATCTGAGTTGGGGTCCCGGCATGGAGAACCGACCCAACCCCGTCGACCGTGGTTATGGCGGCGAACAATTTGAGCGAAGCGTCCCACCTCGCGTCTTCCTGCCCGAAGTTTGGTTCGTAGAAGCCCGGCAGCGGGACTTCTCGGGGCTCGGCCTCGCCGCTCGACCAGGTCCAAGCGATCTGCTTTTCGTCGGGCCCAAGGGCGCCGGCTCGGATCCTGCCCTGGAAGCCAGGTACCAGGTCTCCGAGCGTCCGCGGCGCCGGAGCTGTAGTGGGAGCCGGTGGCACCGTTGTCGGCGTCGGCAAGCTCTCGGGAATCGTGGTGGCCGACTCGGACACTTTCCCCGACGAAGCGAGGATCACCGCGATGCCAGCCGCCGCGACGACAGCCGCCGCGGCCACGATCCACGGGCCGGAACCACCCGGCCGATGGTGAGTATCGAGGACGCGGATCGGTTCGGGCATGGGTCGCCAACGCTACCTCTCACTATCGTGGCCGCATCGCGTCGAGGAGGGCCATGATCGATTTTCAAGACCGCGTCGCCATCGTCACCGGAGCCGGGGGCGGGTTGGGCCGATCCCATGCCCTGCTGCTTGCCGGTCGGGGAGCATCCGTAGTGGTGAACGATCTGGGGGGAGAGGTTGGTGGTTCGGGGTCAAGCGAGACCCCAGCCCAGCAGGTGGTCGACGAGATCGTCGCAGCGGGAGGCAGTGCCGTTGCCGAGTACTCGTCGGTGGCGACTCCGGATGGTGGAGACGCGATCGTTGCCAAAGCGCTAGAGGAGTTCGGGCGAGTTGACATCGTGGTCAACAACGCGGGCATTCTGCGCGACAAGTCATTCGGGAAACTCGAGTGGCCCGACCTCGATGCCGTGATCGACGTGCATCTCAAAGGGGCGTTCTATGTGACCCGAGCTGCGTTCGCCCACATGAAAGAGCAGAACTACGGCCGGGTCGTCGTCACGTCATCTAACGCCGGCCTGTTCGGCAATTTCGGGCAGACAAACTACGGGGCGGCCAAGCTGGGTCTCGTCGGTTTCATGAACGTTCTGAAGATCGAGGGGGCGAAGAACAACATCAAGGTGAATGCCATCGCCCCCGTGGCCCACACCCGAATGACGGAGGAGCTGCTTGGGCCATTGGCAGAGATGCTTCAGCCTGAGCAGGTGTCGCCAGCGGTTGCCTACCTGTGTTCGGAGGCTTGTGAGTTGACCGGCGAGATCTGGTCGGCAGCTGGCGGTTCCGTCAGCCGGATCTTCATTGGGTTGACCGATGGCTACTTCAAGCCGGCCTCGGATGGCCCGCTGACCATCGAGGATGTGCAGGACAATCTCGAAGTGATCCGCGACCCCGACGGCCACATCGTCCCGTTCTCCATCCAGGACGAGCTGTCCAAGCTGGGCCCCAAGTTCGGTTGACCGGTCAACCCGGGCGCGGCGCCTCGAAAGACGATTGGCGCGAATGGGCCCGTCGGACGCGAGCAGCGGTCGAGTTCGAGGTCATTACCCCTGAGGTGATCACCCAGCTCGAGGCTTGGGGAGAACTGGGGGGCAACGTTCTCACCTACATGCCGCTGGCCGACGAGGTCGACCTGAGCCGGGTGGCAGCCGATCGCCTCTTTGTCACCCGTACCCCCCATGGAGGCGGCGAGCTCACGGTCCACGAAGCAGGAGACGAGATGGAGATGCATCCCTTCGGGTTCCTCCAACCGCTCGAGAGTGCGCCCCGGGCCGATCCCGCTCTCATCGACGTGGCGCTGGTGCCGGGGCTCGCCTTCGATCGCGCCGGGGTCCGGCTGGGTCGTGGATCGGGCTATTACGACCGGATGCTCAAGACGCTGCGTCCGACTGTCCCCGTGGTTGGAGTAACCCCTGGCGCGTTGGTTGTCGAACGGCTGCCACGGCATGCCCACGACGCCATGATGACCCACCTGGCAACCGAGGACGATGTGATACCTGTAAGGGACGATCTGCCCGACGCATCGCGCCGATTCGTGGCGGCCGCTGGCTCGCTTGGGTTGGATATCGAGGTGCACCACTTCCCGGAGGGCACCAAGACCTCACAAGAGGCTGCTGACGCCATCGGGTGCCCTGTATCAGCCATCGCCAAATCGTTGGTGTTCACGGTCGATGGCGAGGCTGTGGTGGCGTTGCTGCCCGGCGACAAGCGGCTGGATACCGCCAAATTGGCACAGGTCCACGGAGGGGCCAAGGCAAGGCGAGCCGACCTTGACACCGCCAGGAAGGCGACGGGTTACGCGGCCGGCGGTACGCCGCCATTCGGCCATCCCAAGCCAATGACCGTTTACGCCGACGAGATGCTGCGCCGCCACGAGTTGGTGTGGGCAGCAGGGGGAACTCCTACCACTGTGTTCCCCATCGCCCTCGATGATCTGGTGCGGCTGTCGGGAGCCACCTGGGCCGACCTAGCCGAGAAATAGGACTCCGGCCGGGTCAGCCACAAGCGACACGTGGTCTCCCACCGCAACCTCTTCACGTAACCATGCCTCGATAGTGGGCCCCGCGTTCGGTGTTATCTCCACCACCAGGTGGTCTCCCCGAAAGGTCACCCTGGCAACGACTCCGGTGACCCCACCGCTTCCAAGGGTCCAGGCATCGGGTCGAACCACAAGGCGTACTTGTCCCATTCCGGCTGCTGTCGTCGGTAGCGGTCCCCATGGCGTTGTCGCCATCCCATCGTCGAGTGTGGCGTCGACGATGTTGTTGAATCCCAGGAATCGTGCCACGAACTCGCTTTGGGGCTTTGCCCAGAGCTCGGCGGGGGTGCCGGTCTGGATGATGCGGCCGTGGTTCATCACCGCCACCCGATGTCCGATAGCGAACGCCTCATCTCGATCGTGGGTCACGTACAGAACCGGCAGTCCGGCGGCGGCGAAGATCTCTCTCAGTTCGCGTACCAAGTCATCTCGCAGAGGTCGATCCAGTGATCCGAGCGGCTCGTCGAGCATCAGCAGTCGGGGGAGTGTTGCCAATGACCGGGCCAGAGCTACCCGCTGCTGTTCGCCGCCCGACAGCGACTGCACTCGGCGACGGTTAGAACCCGCCAGACCCACCAGGGCCAATGCTTGGTCCACTTCGCCGTTCTCATCCGCGACGCCGAAGCCGACGTTGGCGGCCACGTCGAGATGAGGAAACAGAGCAAGGTCCTGGAACATGAAACCGAAGTGACGCCGATGCGGCGGCACTCCCGTCAGATCTTGACCCGCCCATCGCACTGTCCCGCGATCCGGCCTCTCCAACCCCCCAACGGTCCGCAGCAACGTCGTCTTGCCAGATCCGCTCGGTCCCATTACTGCCATCACCTCACCGGGCTCGACGCGCAGCGAAGCACCATCAACCGCAGTTCGCTGGCCGAGCGTGACAGTGATGTTCTCGATCTCAAGCATCAGAAGCGCCCCAGCTGGCCGAAGCGAGCCCTGTCGAGGCCGCCGACGATCGCCGCTGTGATCACCATCAACATGACACTCAGGGCCATCGCCTGGCCGAATGGAATTGCGCCAGGCCTGGCTAAGAGCCGAAAGATCGCCACCGGAACGGTGGGCGCGTCGGGGCGGGCCGTAAAGGCGGTGGCGCCGAATTCGCCCATTGAGACCGCGAAGGCGAAACCAGTCGCGGCGAGGGCCGCCGGGCTGGCGATAGGCACATCCACCCGCCGCCATATCTGGGCGGGGGAAGCCCCCAGCATGGCTGCTGCCTCGCGCAGCCGTGGTGGGATCGACCGCACGACGGGCGCTACCAAGCGCACCACGAACGGGATAGCTACCAGGGCATGAGCTATCGGGACCAACATCCACCAAGAACGCAGATCGATCGGAGCATCCAGTGCTACTAAGAATCCGAAGCCAAGGGTGACAGCCGAGGTACCAAGCGGCAGCATCAAAAGCGCGTCGAACCACCGCGAAGACCTGGTCTTGCGATAAGCGATCGTGGCTGCGGCTGCCAGACCGACGACCATCGCGATGGCAGTAGCCACGGCGGCGAAACGAAGTGAGTTGCCGACCGCCGAAATGGGGGACACGGTCAGCGTGGACCCGCCGAGAGATCGCCACCCAAGAGCAGAGTTCTGCAGGGAACGCGCCACCAGGACTGCCAGCGGCGCCAAGAGGAACGCAGAACTCGCGCTCACCACCACCATCACCGCGCGACGTTCGGGGCCCGGGCGAGGCTTGCGAGGTGGTACCAGCGTCAGGCTGTGAGCGGCGGCATCTTGAAATCGGGCATAGAGGGCGAGGATCGACACCACGCCGATTAGCTGGACGATCGCCAGAACGGCTGCGACTTCGAAGTTGAGTAGCGCCGTTGCCTGTCGGTAGATCTCGACCTCCAAGGTTGCCGTCGTTGGTCCGCCCAGGACCAGCACGATCCCGAACGATGTGAAGCTGAACAGAAAGACGATGGCCGCAGCCGCAGCCAATGCCGGACGCAACAACGGCAACGTCACCCTGCGGAAGGCCTCTCCACGGCTTGCGCCGAGCATCGTCGCCGCCTCCTCGAGCCTGGGATCGATGTGCTGCCATAGGGTGCCCACCGTGCGTACGACTACCGCGAAGTTGAAGAAAACGTGGGCGACGAGGATGGCCCACACCGTGTTGTCGATGCGGAATCCCACCGCACCTCCCGGACCCCACAGGGCTACGAAAGCAGCTGCCACCACAATGGTCGGCAGCATGAATGGGACGAGGACCCCGGCCCGGAACATCCCTCGCCCCGGAAAGTCGTAGCGGGCCACTACGTACGCTGCCGGGAGGGCCGCAGCCAGGGTGAGGATCGTTGATAGCCCGGCTTGCCAGAACGTGAACCACGCGACCGAACGCAATCCGGCGTTGCCAAGTACATCCCCGATCGAAGTGTCTGCTCCCGAGAGACTGGTCCACAGCACCGTGACCAGCGGATAGAAGAAGAAGTATCCGAGGAACGCAGCCGGGATCGCGACGGCCCATTTCTTCATCGCAGCACGATGTCGATCCACTCGGCTATCCACCGATCGCGATTGGCGTCGATGTCACCAAGCGACATCGTTACCGGGTCGGCGGGCAGGGCGGTGTGTTCCATGAACTCTGTCGGCAGTGCGGCCGACTCAAGGGCGGGGAAGACGAACATGTTCAAAGGGATCGCCTCCTGCACCTCCTTTTGCAGCATGAAGTCGATTAGGCCCTCTGCTTCGCTCCTGACGTCGGTACCAGAGACGATGCCGACGTACTCGATCTGACGGAAGCAGCCGTCAAGCACCGCTGCGGTGGGGGCCTCGGTTATCGGTTCGGCTGCGAATATCACTTCAACCGGGGGAGAGGATGCGTACGACACAACGATCGGCCGCTCCCCGGTACCCGATCCGCCAGAGAACGACCCGTAGTAGGCCTGCTCCCATCCAGCAGCCACTTCTACTCCGTTGTCACGTAGTCCTCGCCAATAGTCCTGCCAGCCGCCTTCGCCGAACTGTGCAATAGTGGCAAGCAGGAAGGAAAGGCCGGTGGAGGACAGCGACGGGTCCTCGACCACCAGAGTTCCGGCGTACTCGCGTGCCACCAGGTCCTCGAGGCGCACCGGAGGTTCGATGCCTGCTTCGGCCAGGCCTGCCTTGTCGTAGTTGAGGCATACGTTGGCAAAGTCGATCGGGGTGACCTTGCCCTCGGTTCCCTCGGTGAGTCCAGGGCGTAGGTCGTCGATGGCGGACGGGGTGTAACTGTCGAAGATGTCTTCGTCCAGCGCCCGACCGAGGAACGTGTTGTCGATGCCGAAAACGACATCGGCCACGGGGTTGTCTTTGGTGATGATCGCTCTGCTCAGCATCTCGCCGGCATCGCCGCCGGTGATCAACTGCACCTGGATGCCTGTCCGCTCGGTGAAGCGCGCCAGGTCGTCTGTCATCTCGAATGAGTCGTGCGTCATGAGTCGCACGGTTGACGGCGAGTCGGCTCCTCCCGAGCAAGCGGCCGCCACCAACCCCAGAGCGATCAGACTGCGCATCATGGGGTGCCTCGCGGCTGGATCGCCAGCAGGGCACCCTCGCCTACCTCGACCGTTGCGCTGGCGCCCGTCATCTCGTTGCTGAGACCCCTGGTGGAGCCGGGTTCGAGGGTTTCACCGTCCAGAGACCAAACCAGACCGCTTGACGTGATGCCCCTGGCCGGCGCACCCAGTGCCTGGAGCGTCACGACATCGCCGGGCGAGCCGCTCAGGACGGCCTGGCGGCGCACCACCGTGGCAAGGGCCTGATCGGTAAGCCAGGTGACTTGTGCGGCGGCGAATCGATCGCTGCCTAACAAGGCTGCGTTGGCCAAGAGGTGGTCGATTCGGCCACCGGCTCCGCCGACGACGACCAGTTGGTTGGCGCCGCGCCTTAGTGCCGCGTCCATAGCGAGCTCCAGATCGCTGGCATCCTTGTTGGGGTCGTGGCGTTCGATGGGGACGCCGGCGGCCTCGGCACCGGCCAGAAGTCCAGGATCGACGGAATCCATATCGCCGACGACCAGGTCGACGGTCAGCCCGAGCGGCTCGGCCAAAGCCAGGCCGCTATCGGCCGCGATGACGAGCGCGGGGGATGGAAGGTCGCCGATGATGGCGAGGTCGACGGGCTCACCGCCGGCCAAGATGATGGCTGCGTCCACGCATTCCTCCGCTGGCATTACCCAGATCAGGTTCCTCGGGTCGGCGGATGATCCGCCCTCTCAGCCCGGTATTTCCGAGCTCCCCAGGGGTCGCAATAGGAAGGGTAGCGGCTATACGTGTCTCCTCCCCCACGGGGGAGGTGCCGAGCGAAGCGAGGCGGAGGGGGTTCCACCGCGGTCGCAAATCGGCCAAGCTCCAGAGTGTGCCTCGACCTCGGCATACTCGTCTCGCTCATGTTCGGTCCCATCAACTCCGGATTGACCTCACAATCTCCGAAGCGCGCGTCTGGGCACAGCTCAAAGGTCGGAAACTTGGAGCACGGTTTCGTCGTCAGGTTCCGATCGGCATATGGATCGTCGACTTCGCGTGCTTAGAGCGCCAGCTGATTATCGAAATCGATGACAAGTCGCACGACTACCGCGACGAGACGAGGAGGACTCAGTATCTAGAAGCTCAAGGCTTCTCCATCATCCGTTTCACCAACAAGGAGGTTGCAATGGACCTCGACGGCGTGGTCTGGGTGATCCGGCAAGCCTTGGATGGTTAGCGGTTGACTGCCCCCCTCCCCGCCTGCGGCGGTACTCCCCCCTTCGGGGGGAGAGACAAGAATCGCGTCGGAAATCAGCCCTCCAGGCCTGCGTAGGCACTCGCGCTGCAGGGGGAGAGACCAGAATCCCGTTGGAAAACATCTTGACATTATTCTGACATCATGATAATGTCAGAGTTGAAAGGGGTAATCATGCAACAGGTAATCAACACTCAGGGGGCACTGGCCCTCCACATCGCACGGCGCGATGACGCACACGCATATGCCCGATCCCGCCACCTGCGGCGTCTGGCTCGGCGACATCAGGAACAGTCCTAAGTGGACCTCGATTCTGCCGTCGCCGAGTTCGAGGCCATCGTCTCCGGCCAAGCCCGCCTGGGAGGGGAAGAGGTCGACGAAGCGGCCGAGGCGCTGCTCACAGCGGCGCGTCCCGGCCTGGAGAGACTGGCGTTTCGCTTGGCAGAGCAGGCGGCCGTCGAGGTTTCGGCTCAACTGCCCGAGGCAACGGTAGAAGTTGTGGTGTCGGAGGGGGAGCCAACCCTCGCCGTCAGGTCTTCTTCATCCGCCGAGACCAAGCGTTTCAGCGGCGAAGACCTCGAGGCGCGTCTCACCCTGCGCCTTCCGGCCGAGCTCAAGGAACAGGTGGAGAATTGCGCCCAAGAAAGCGGTGATTCGGTGAATAGCTTTGTGGTCCATTCCCTCATGGGAGCTGCTCGGCGC
>JAOTWH010000243.1 GCA_029863035.1 Acidimicrobiia bacterium
GGGGGTGCTGTGGAACCTGGTTCGATCGGCGTGGTGTGGCGACGTGCTCGTTCTCGCTCCGGATCAGGCGATCTGGCGCAGTTAGCGAACCTCTCGTTCCTGCTATGAGATTGTTGTTCTGTGGCAGCTATCGGTGGGTATTCCTACGCCAGAGCGATGCTGTGCGCCTCAATGAGTGGGGTGCCAGGCAGACGAGACGCTGCACCGCGTGCGGCGCAGGCCCCTAGCTTCGGGAACGCCTCTTTGCTGGGTTCCTTGAAGCTCACCCACCCCGTTCTGACTCCACAACGACTATCTCATCCTTGCCCCTCGGAGCAGGATCAAAGCCAGTTGAGTCCTTCAACTTCCAGGTGCCCTTCCCCGGAATCCCTCCCTGGCCGATCACGATCGTGTTCTTGAGTTCGAGCACAAGGACTTGCTCCGTGTCCTCACACGTGAGCACTTTGTCTTGCCAGATTTGAAGGTGTCCTCGGATAGCCACTCGATCCGGGTGTTCGCCGATTCGAGCAACCCGAACGGACACAAGAACTCGGCCGCTTCCCTGGGACTTCGAATGTCCCCGTAGGGGACAGGTCGCTCTGCCCGAGTATTTCAACCTCGAGCTTCGACAATGTTGAACCGGTTGTCGACGTTGATGACCACCTGGTAGGACTCTTGGGTTGCGGCTGTTGGAACCCGGATACGGCCGAGATTTCGATTGCCATGGCCCCCGCTGGAGTGGTCGATTCGGATACACGTCGGTGGGTCGTTTGTGGTAGGAGCAATGACCAGATTGAATCGGCGGCAGGCGTGCCGCGGACTGGTTACAGGGATTTCTCGCACCGTCCGGGAAGGTGCTGTCTTGTCGATTGCGCAGAAGTCGAAGGAGCCTCAGCGCCGGCCGCCCCCCGTTGCGGCAATCACCGAGCGCCCGGCCTGGGTCACTGACGATCGGACCTCGCGGTCGTGAAGGGGGTGTCGACCGTCACGCCGTTGCGTCGGCCGTGGCGATGTTGGTGCTACCTCCGAGCTGTCACCACGGCGGTGTTCGAGTATGCGGTGCCGGTTCCGTCGGAGACGGCGAGCCGGTACGTATAGGTGGTTCCGCCCTTGACGCTGCTGTCCGTGTAGGTGGTGGCAGACGGTGCCAGTACAGCGATCCGCCCGAACCTCGTGCAGCCGGATCCCGTGCACCGCTCGACCGCCAGCGCCGTCGCCGAGCTCACCGGGTTGGTCCAGGTAAGCAGCACCTGCCTGCGCACCGGCGAGGTAGCGCTGAGGTTGCTCGGGGCCACGAGCGGCGGAGCCGTCACCGTAACAATCACAGCGGTGGTGTCGGCTGAGGAGAACGAGCCGCCGACGACCCGTAGGCTCACCGCATACACACCCGGCGCGCTGTACGAGTGCGTGACGACAGACCCCGTGGCCGTCTGGTTGTCGCCGAACGACCAGCTATAGCTCGTGATCGGCCCGGTCAGACTCATCGATGCCGAGCCGTCGAAGCTGACCGTGAGCGGCGCGAAACCCGCAGTCGGGTTGGCCGTGATCGAGGGGAACACCTCACCGATACCGAACAGCATCATCTCGGCGGTGCTCGAGTAGGCCGAGTATCCGGCGCCGCTGAAGGCGCGCACCCGATACAAGCTGACGCCGGTGGCATAGAAGGCGTCACTGTACGACGTCACGCCGGCTCCGACCGTGGCGATCTGGCCGAACGCAGTGCATCCTGCCCCGAGGCAACGCTCGATCGAGAAGCCAGTCTCATCCGAAGAGTTGTCGGCCCAGGCGAGCACTACCCCTCCTGAGCCGAAGTTGACCGTGAGCGCCGATGGAGCGGTCGGCACCGAGGCCGCCAACGTCGCAACGGCGCTGCCGAGCGTACCGAACACGACCACCACAAGGGTGATGAGGCTTCGAAGGGTCAAACGGAGGCGGAACACGGCGGTCTCCTTCAGTCGTCAGATGCAGAGGACGCTTTCATCCGCACCGTACGATCGAAGGCCTAGTTTGTCAAGACCTATTGCGCAATATCTATTGCGCAATAGTTGCTGCTTTTTGGTGGGCCGGCGGCGATACTGGCCGCATGATAGAACAGGATCCCGGTCCGCGAACCCGCTTCCTCGCTGCCCTCCGCGAAGTCGAGCACAGCATCGACGAGAACCTGGCTCGCGCGAAGACCATCAAGCTCCGTATCAACGTTATCCGAAGCCACTACGCCAAGGGCGTTCCGCTTTCCAGAATCGTAACCGAGGAGGAGCGGCCACTCATAGTTGAGCTCATCTCCCAGAACACAGCGGAACTCAACTTCGCAGGTTCACGCCTCCGCTGGGCGGAAGCCATCGCCCTCCAAGCAGAAGGCCTCACCATCGCCGAGATCGCACGTCAGTTCGGCGTCTCTAGGCAGCGAGTGTCTGCGCTTCTCAACCAGCCTCCCAAGAGCACGATGCTGCAGGAAGCGTCCCACGACCGGCCCTAGAGCCGACACGAACACTGCGAGCCGCTAGGTCGACGGCTCTGCCGACCAATCGGCGTGCCGCAGCCTTCAGTTGACATGTCGTCGGAGGCTTCATCAAACACGTCCTTTGGGTCGCCAAGATGACGCCGAACGCACCATCACCTTGCCTGTCAACGCCGCGTGCATGGACAGAGCTACTCTCCCACCCTGGCTCGAAAGCCGCGACCAGCCCAGATCACCCACAGCCAAGAGCGATCTCGCGCACCCACCCACGCCCTCGAACCGGCAAT
>JAOTWH010000244.1 GCA_029863035.1 Acidimicrobiia bacterium
TTGCCCCCGACGTAGACCTGAGAAGCCTCGTCGGCTCCCACCAAAAGGGTGGCGAGGCCAACCGCCTTGCCGTTGCCCGCCAATGCCTCCACCCGGGCCGCCACCTCGGCACGCACCGCCGCGGCGACCGGTTTTCCAGCGAGGATCTGAGCCATCGGTTCAGACTAGGAGCGGGCAAGAATCGTTTTTCGTTGTTCGTCGTTCCTAATTCGTACAGAAGAAACGCGAAACGAGAAACTCATCCGCCCAAGGCGGATGCAACCAGTTCGCCGATCTCTGAGGGGTATACCGCCACCTGTACGCCGACCGCCTCAAGGGCCTCTTTCTTGGCAACAGCTGTGCCCATTGAGCCCGAGATGATGGCCCCGGCATGGCCCATCTTCTTGCCGGGCGGCGCGGTGAATCCAGCGATGTACGCGACGACTGGCTTGGTCACATGCTCCTCAATGAACAACGCAGCCTGCTCCTCGGCGTCTCCCCCGATTTCTCCGATCATCGCGATGGCCTGTGTCTCCGGGTCATCCTGGAACATGGCGAGGATGTCGACGAAGGAAGACCCGGGCACCGGATCGCCGCCAATGCCGACACAGGTCGACTGCCCCAAGCCCAGAGAGGTGAGCTCATAGACGGCCTGATAGGTAAGAGTGCCCGACCTCGAAACCACACCAACAGAACCGGGGCGAGCGACGGTGGTCGGCATGATGCCGACGTTGGCCTTACCCGGCGACAGCACTCCAGGACAATTGGGACCGACCAGCACCGCATCGGTGGTCTGGCGGAGGTAGTTGTAGACCTTGGCCTCGTCTTGGGCCGGGATGCCCTCGGTGATACACACGATCAGCTCGATTCCCCCGGCGGCGGCCTCCAAGATGGCGTCGGCGGCGAAGGCGGGAGGCACGAAGGTCATTGCAGCGTTGGCTTCTGTGGCTGCGATCGCGTCGGCAATGGTGTCGAACACCGGAACACCATCGACGTTCTCGCCGCCCTTGCCTGGCGTTACGCCGGCGACGACGTTGGTTCCGTATTCACGATTGCGCCCGGCATGGAAGCCGCCTTCGCGACCGGTCAGCCCTTGCACGACCAGCCGCGTGTTGTTGTCAACGAGGATGGGCATCAGCGGGCTCCCGCCAGCTCGACAGCCTTCTCTGCTCCCTGGCGCATGGTGTCGACAGAGATGACCAGATCGGAATCGAAATCGGCCAGCACCTTGCGGCCCTCAGCTGCGTTGGTTCCGTCGAGGCGGACTACCAGCGGCCAGGGCAGCTCGAGGTGGCTGAGAGCTGTCACGATGCCCTCGGCCACCAGGTCACATCGCACTATGCCGCCGAAGATGTTGATGAGAACGGCTCCGACCGCTGGGTCCTGCATGAGGACCTCCAACGCATCGGTGATGGTCTCAGCCTTGGCACCACCTCCGACATCCAAGAAGTTGGCCGCCGCTCCCCCGACCAGGTCCACCACATCGAGAGTCGCCATCGCCAGGCCGGCACCGTTCGCCATGACCCCCACCGTGCCATCCAGCTTTATGAAGTTGAGTTGACGCTCCTTAGCCATGGCTTCGATGGGATCGACCACGAACGCTTCGCTGAATCCGGCGAATTCGGGATGGCGATACAGGGCGTTGGAATCGATTGTCACCTTTGAATCGAGCGCGATCACTCCACCTTCGCCGGTCACCACCAAGGGGTTGACCTCGACCAGGTCACAGTCGAGGTCAACGAATGCCCGATACAGCTTCTGAAACGTTGACGCCAATGGTCGGGCAACGGCCACATCGAGGTGGGCGTCGTAGACCAGTCGTCGAGCTTGCCAATCGGTGAGGCCCATCAGGGGATCGATGTGGAGACGCACCACCTCGTCTGGGGACTCGGCGGCTACTGCCTCGATATCCATCCCGCCTTTGGCGCTGACGATGGCAAGGTGCTTCTTGGCACCACGATCGAGGGTGAATGATGCGTAATACTCAGCAGCTATGTCCGTTGCTCGCTCCACCCATAGCCGATGCACAGTGTGGCCCTTGATATCCATCCCCAGGATCTCTTCGGCGAACTGGCGAGCCTGGTCATGGTCATCGGCGATCTTGATGCCCCCCGCCTTGCCCCGTCCGCCCACCTGGACCTGTGCCTTCACCACCACCCGTCCCCCGAGTTGTTCGGCGGCGGTCGCCGCCTCTTCTGGCGTGGTGGCTAGGTGCCCCTCCGGAACCGGCACGCCGAGGCTGGCGAACAGGGACTTTCCTTGGTACTCGTGCAGGTCCATCGCGTCTATCGCTCCGGAACGTTCTGCGACACCCACTCGGTGATCTCGCTCAGCGGAGTTCCCGGCGTGAAGATCGCTGCCAACCCGGCCTGCTCCAGCACAGGAATGTCCTCGGCCGGGACGATGCCGCCGCCAAAGACAACGATGTCGGAAGCGTCGCGCCCGGCCAGCAACTCGACCACTTTCACAAAGAGCGTCATATGAGCGCCAGACAGAACTGACAAACCAACACCGCCAACGTCCTCCTGCAGAGCCGTCTCCACCACCTCTTCCGGGGTTTGATGCAGGCCGGAGTAGATGACCTCAATCCCAGCATCACGCAATGCCCGGGCAATGACTTTCGCCCCGCGGTCATGGCCGTCCAGACCCGGCTTGGCGATGAGAACTCTTATCGGCATAGCGATTCGAGGTTAGCGACGGCCGCGACTCCCCCTCCC
>JAOTWH010000245.1 GCA_029863035.1 Acidimicrobiia bacterium
ATCGCTGCCCACTTGCTGGAGGCGGCCCCCGACGACCTGGAATGGGAGCCCGGCAAGTTCTCGGTGAAGGGCTCGCCTGACCAATCGGTCACCATCCAGGACATTGCCTTCGCCGCCTACACCAACCCACCAGACGGCGACGAGCCCGGGCTGGAAGGGGTCCACTACTACGACCCGCCCAACATGACCTACCCGTTCGGTAGCTACGTGGTGGTGGTCGACGTAGACGCCGAGACCGGTGTCTGGAAGGTGGACCGCATGGTGGCGGTGGACGACTGCGGAGTGCGCATCAACCCAATGATCGTGGAAGGCCAGATCCAGGGCGGGCTCACCGAAGGGTTCGCCAAGGCCACCAACCAGTGGATCACCTTCGACGAGGGTGGCAACGCCATCGGCTCGACGTTCATGGACTACCTGGTGCCGACCGCATGGGAGACGCCCCGCTTCGAGCTCGATGAGACGGTGACGCCGTCACCGCACCATCCCATTGGGGCCAAGGGCGTTGGAGAATCGGCCACGGTGGGATCACCGGCCGCCTACGTCAACGCAGTCATCGACGCCGTCGCCCACCTCGGGGTGCGCAACATCGACATGCCCTTGCTCCCCCACCGGGTGTGGGCCGCCATCAAAGAAGCACAGGGATAACGAACCTTGGGACACGAGACGCTTCGCCAGGCCGCGGAGTGGTCGTCACAGGGCGATCCCTTCGTGATGGCCACCGTGGTGTGGCGCAGCGGGCCATCGTCGGGCAAACCCGGCTCCACTTCCCTCATCACCCCCGATGGGGCCACCAAGGGCTGGTTGGGAGGTGCATGTGCGGAGCCAACCGTGATACGAGAGGCATTGAGCGCACTGCTCGACGGCCAACCCCGATTGCTCCAGCTGGGCCCGCCCACCGATTTCGGGCGCAACTCGGGCGACGGTGTGGTGTCGGTGCCCATGGCATGCGAAAGTGAGGGAGCCATGGAGGTGTATTTGGAACCTGTGATCCCGGCACCGCAGTTGGCGGTGATCGGACAGTCTCCTGCTGCCGAGGCACTGGTCGAGATGGGAGAGGCGTTGGGATGGCGCAGCATCCGGGTCGTCGATCAGGCGGGCAGTATTGACCTCCGCTCGCTCACCGAACGCGACTTCGTGGTGGTAGCGACCCAGGGCCACTACGACGAAGTTGCCCTCGAGGCCGCCCTGGCCAGCCCAGCGGGATATGTCGGCCTCATCGCCTCCCGGAAGCGAGCGGACGCCGTGGTCGAGTACCTGCGCGGGCGCGGCGCAACTGACGAGTCGATAGCTCGCATCCACGCCCCGGCCGGGCTCGACCTTGGCAGCACCGACCACGCCGAGATGGCTGTGTCGGTGCTGGCCGAGATCGTGTCACTCAAGGCCGTCGGCGGATTGACAACCGGAGTCACGGTGGAGGCGCCACAGACCGCCATCGACCCGGTATGCGAGATGACCGTCGACATCGCCACCGCCCACCACAAGACAGAGCACTCCGGCGAGACCTATTACTTCTGCGCTGCCGGTTGCCAGAAGGCGTTCGAGGCGGATCCGGCCTCCTTCCTCGCCGACTCGAAAGGAATCCAGTGAAGATCAGCAACCAGTTCGAGGTGAAGCGTCCCGTGGACGCGGTGTGGAACATGTTCCAGGACGTCCCTTCGGTCGCTCAGTGCCTGCCCGGTGCCGAGCTCACCGAGGACAAGGGCGAAGGCTCCTACGCCGGCAAGGTGTCGGTCAAGCTGGGTCCCATGTCGAGCACCTTCGAGGGGCAAGCCACGGTCACTCCCGATTCCAGCACCAAGACCGGTCACATAGATGGTAAGGGGGCGGACAAGGCAGGGGGAAGCCGCGGCCAGGTCAATGTCGAGTACTCCCTCGCCGCCTCCGACGGCGGCACCACCGTGGCGGTCGAGGCCGACATCACGTTGTCGGGCGCCATAGCGCAGTTCGGACGCACCGGCCTGGTGGAGGAGATGTCGAAACGGCTCATCGACGAGTTCGTGGAATGCCTCGAGGCCAAGATGGCGGCAGAGACCCCCGCGGAGGCAGCCGAGATCAAGGCCGACGAGGTGAAGGGCATCTCGCTCTTCTTCTCTGCTCTGGGTTCACTGATCGCCGGCTTCTTCAAGAAGCTGTTCAAGAGAGGCGACAAGACTTGACCGCAGCATGAGCAGATATCACAAGATCACGGTCGGCGAAGCAGAGCTGATCGCGCTGCAGGATTCGTGGACCAGAAGAGAACCCGCCGGGTTCTTCGTGGGCGTGGAGGCCGACGCCTGGGAGCCGTATAGAGAGTGGCTGGATGACGACGGGTTGATGGCCCACAACTTCGGAAGCTTCCTCATCCGCAGCCAAGGGAGGAACATCCTCGTCGACACCGGGCTCGGACAATGGCCCAATCCGCTGGACCTGCAGCAACCTCCATCCCTGCTCGAGGCAATGGCCTCGGCCGGAACCTCCCCGGATGACATCGATCTGGTCCTGTTCACCCACCTGCACTGGGACCACACCGGGTGGAACACCCGGGGCCCCGAAGGCGCTCTGGAGCTGACCTTTCCTAGCGCCAACTACATCGTCCAGCAGAAGGAGTTCGACTACTGGAGAAGCCCCGGCGACAAGCCAAGCAACGGACCGGCCTACGAACGGGTACTGGCACCGATCATCGCCGCCAACCGGCTGGAGCTGGTGAACGA
>JAOTWH010000246.1 GCA_029863035.1 Acidimicrobiia bacterium
GGTCAACCACATGGATTCACAGTGGGGTCCCGATGACCTGAGCGAAGTAGCGAAGAACGCCGGCCCCCGGCTCGATGTGATCATCGTTCCCAAGGTGGAGAGCGCAGCCCATCTGAATCTGGTGGACAGCATCCTGGCCGACGTCGAGAGCCAGACCGGAAGAGAGGTGGGAAGCATCGGCATCGAGGCTCAGATCGAGACGGCTGCGGGGCTCACCGCGATAAACCAGATCGCAACCGCGTCGGTGCGCGCCGAGTCACTCATCTTTGGACCGGGAGATATGGCTGCTTCCTTGGGCATGCCATCGCTGGCCGTTGGCGAGCTGCGTGACGACTATCCGGGGGACCACTGGCATCACATCCTGATGCAGATCCTGATCGCGGCCCGCAGCGCCGGATTGCAGGCCATCGACGGCCCGTACGCCGCCATCGATAATCCAGACGGATACCGAGCCTCGGCGGCGAGGTCACGGCTGTTGGGCTACGACGGCAAGTGGGCGATCCATCCCACCCAGATCGATGCGGCCAACGAGGTGTACGGCGTGAGCCAAGCGGATTTCGAGCGAGCGACAGACATCGTCGACGCCTATGCCGCGGCAGGGGCCGAGGGGCGGGGCGCTGTGATGTTCGGGACCGAGATGATCGACGAGGCCAGTCGCAAGATGGCCGAGGCCACTTTGGACAAAGGACGACTTCAGGGTGCGGTGGCTCGACCTGCTGGCCCTGACGTTCCATTCCATGAGCGAGCCGCTTGGCGCAGCGAGCACTCTGGGGAGAAATGATGTCGCCGGGTGCTGCGTTGGTGACCGGAGCCGGGGGAGCGCTGGGCAGGGCTATCGCGGAACGCCTGGCGAGCGACGGATACCAGGTGGCCGTGGTCGATATCGACATCGATTCTGCCCAACAAACGGTGGAAAGCATCGAAGCCGCCGGCGGCACTGCATTGGCCATCGAATGTGATCTGCGCGACGAGCACCAGATCGCCGCCGCTTTCTCCAGCGCAACCAAGGTATTTGGACCGGTGCTGACGCTGGTGAACAACGCCGCCATCTTCCCCCTCAACGCGTTCGTAGACACCCCGATCGAAGAGCTGGACGAAACCACAGCGATCAATCAGCGGGCCTACTTCATCGCCGCCCAGCACGCCGCCCGGGCCATGATCGAGGCCGGTGGCGGGGTGATCGTCAACGTCGCCTCGATCGTGTGGCACGGCCGCTGGACCCAGATGGTCCCATACGTCGCCGCCAAGGGTGCGATAGTGGCGACGACCCGGGCTCTGGCGAGAGAGCTAGGGGAGCATGAGATCCGGGTTAACGCCGTGGCTCCCGGTGCGTTCAAGAGCCAGGGTGAGGCCCAACAGCACCCCGACCTGGAGGCCTACGAGCGACAGATAATCGGGGAGCAGGCGCTGAAGCGGCGGGGACGAGCAGAGGAGCTGGCCGCAGCCGTGTCGTTCCTATGCGGCGACGAGTCATCGTTCATCACCGGTCAAACCCTCAACGTCGACGGTGGCTGGATCATGAGCTGAGCCGACAGCTCATGAGCTCACGCCGTGGCCGCTTGCTTGCGCTGGGCGTCGAGCACGGCGATGGCGGTGAGGTTGACGATGTCGTTGACGGTTGCATCGAGCTGCAATACATGGACCGACTTCGATAATCCGGTGAGTATCGGCCCCACCACCTCGGCACCTCCCAGGCGGTCGAGCAGCTTGTACGAGGCGTTGGCCGCGGTCAGGTTGGGGAACACCAGGACGTTGGCCTCGCCACCCAATTGGTTGAATGGGGCACGGCGCTCCATTAGGTCCGCCACCACCGCGGTGTCTGCCTGCATCTCTCCATCAAGTGGCAGGTCGGGAGCGGCCTGGCGGCAGATCTCGACCGCGCGGCGTACCCGCTCCGGCTCCTCGCCATGGGCGCTACCGAAGTTGCTGTAGCTGATGAGTGCCACCCTCGGCTCGATGTCGAACTCGCTTCTGGCGGTTTTCGCTGCGGACAGAGCGATCTCGGCAAGCTGCTCCGCGCTAGGAACGATGTTGACGGCACAGTCGGCGAACACGAACGAACGGCCTCGGACCACAAGGACGTAAAGGGCACTCACAACGGTCCGACCCTCCTCCAGCGGAAGCACCTGGAGGGCCGGCCGCAGCGTGGCCGGGTAGGTCGTGGTGAGGCCGCCGAGCACTGCGTCGGTGTCGCTGTAGTGAGCCATCATCGCCGCGAAGTAGTTGGGATCGTGCAGCGAGCGACGAGCTTCCTCCGGGGTCATCCCTTTGCGCCGCCGCAGCGCCAACAGCCCCTCGGCGTACCGCTCCACCATCTCGGGGGAGAGCCCTGGATCCAGCCGCTCGATGTCGTCGAGCTCGATGTCGATGCTCCTGGCGATGGCATCGATCTCGTCGACTGGTCCGAGGATGATGGGGCTGGCGATGCCCTCGTCGCGGACCCGGCGGGCTGCTCGCACGATGCGGGTATCTGCGCCGTGGGGATACACGATCCGCATCGGCTGCTGGCGTGCCTTCACTGCGATGCCGTGAACCAGGCTGTAGGTGGCCCGGAACTTGCCGCGCAACTCCTCTCGATAGGCCTCGATGTCGGCAAGGGGAGCGGCGGCCACCCGTTCTGCCATGGCCGACTCGGCGACAGCCGGTGCCAC
>JAOTWH010000054.1 GCA_029863035.1 Acidimicrobiia bacterium
CGCGCTCGCCCATTACTTGCTAGCCGACGAGCCGCTCCACGCCGCCAAGCTGATAGGGATGGCCCTTGCATTCGGTGGCGTTGCGGTGCTGGCGTTATCGGGTGACAGCGGCCTGGCCGAGGGAGGCAATCCGG
Source organism: Acidimicrobiia bacterium (assembly GCA_029863035.1). The sequence goes on from JAOTWH010000054.1 coordinate 135, forward strand.
GACTGGCCATTCTGCTTGGCAGCATCGCAGTCGTCGTCCTCTCGCTCGGCGGCATCTACGCCAAGCACCACGCCGGGAACTACGACGCCATCGAGCTCACCTGGGTTCAATTCGTTACAGGAACCATCGTCATCATCGTGGCGATGCTGATCGCGGAAGGCTTCCCGCGATGGGGCGATATCACGGGCTACGGATGGACACTGGTGGTGTACCTGGGTCTAGCTGCCAGCTTCTTGCCTTTCGCATTGTTCTTCTGGATGCTGCGCCACACGTCCGTCGGTAACGCATCGCTCGTTGGGTACCTGGTGCCAATCGTGTCTGCCACCGTCGGCGCGGTGTGGCTGAGCGAACAGCTTCAGCCCGGCATCGTGGTGGGAGGCGCTCTCATTCTGGCCGGTGTGTTGATGGCAGATCGAGCCGAGCGCACCTTCGTCGCGCCTAGGCCTTAGGTTCGCTCGGCGGCCACGCGACTGGACGAGGCGACAGCGAAGCCCAACCACAGCGAACCTGCGCCGACCAGCAGTGTCGCCGCCAAGCCCCCACCTTCGCCAAGTCCGGTGAGCGATCCGCCGATGGCCGGTGCAATGGCTCCGATCACGATCAGGCTGTTACCCAGCACCAGTCGGCGGTTGGTGAGACGGAACCGGACGATGGTTGTCACCGCCAAGCCAACCAACAGGGCTGTGCCCGAGACGTTGGCCACGAGCGCCCACAACCGAGGCGTTGCGATGCCCTCGCTCAGCCCGGCGAAAACCTCCGAGCCCGCAGGCAACTGCTCGACCGGCAGAGTGGCGACAAAGTCTGCTCCCAGCGTGGCAGCCCCGGCGCCGGCACCGAACGCGGCGAAGAAGACAAGCAGCGCCATTCCCCACCGCCCACCTACCACCAGGAAGGCTGCTCCCAGTGCCAGGAACGGCACATTGAGAATGGCACCGAACAGATAGAACACTCGAAAAGACCCGTCTGACCATCCCGAGGTGAGGCCCCACCACAGCGCCCAGGTCGCCAGCGAGTACATGAACATGGCGACCGACCATGCAGCAACGTGCGGCCGCGGTCTGCGAAGGTGCGAAGCGACGAGGGTTGCCGTGAACCCTGAGGCGACCAGCGCAGCCGCAAATGACAGGACCGAATCCACCCGGCGAACCTATACGGCGCGCCCCAGCGGGGCCAAGTTCGCAGTCGCTAGCTTTCGACTGTGACCGACTCGATCGTGACGACCAAGGGCCTGTCTTTCGCCTACGGCGACATAGTGGCGTTGAGCGACGTCACCCTTGAAGTACCACAGGGAACCGTCGGCCTGGTGGGCGCCAACGGGGCAGGCAAGACGACACTCATCAAATTGCTTCTAGGCATCCTTCCTTCGGCCGACGGCAGCATCGACGTCCTTGGGCATTCGGTTAACACCGATCGACTAGCTGTCCGCTCCCAGGTTGGATTCATGCCGGAGGGCGACTGCATGCCGAAGGACCAGAGCGCGGCAGACTTCATCGGGTACGCCGCCGAATTGGCCGGCCTGCCTACCAGGGCGGCTCGCCAGCGCGCCTCCGACGTTCTCACCCTGGTTGGTCTGCACGAAGAGCGCTTTCGCCGGATGGTGGAGTTCTCCACCGGCATGATGCAACGGGCCAAGATGGCCCAAGCGCTGGTACATGACCCAACGCTGGTATTGCTAGACGAACCAACCGCCGGCCTTGACCCCGAAGGCCGTGAGGACATGCTGGATCTGATCGAGCGGCTCCACGGATTCGGCATCAGCGTGCTGGTCTCATCCCATGTGCTCACCGATATCGAACGCACGTGCGATTGGGTGGTGATGCTCGATGGCGGCAAGGTGCTGCGGTCCGAGCCGATATCCGCTCTCTCCCAAACGGGGGTGGTCGAGCTCGAGCTCTTCGAGGATCCAGCCCCAGTTGGCGACGCCTTGCAGCGCGCAGGTGCCGAGGTCCGAATCGACGGAACACGGCTCCTGGTGCAGGTGGCCGCTGGGGACCCCTTCTCCTTGATACAGGACGCGCTTGTCTCCTCTGGTGCCGGGGTGCGGCGGCTGGGCGCAAGATCAACTTCGCTCGAAGACATCTTCCTGCGGGAGGGGTCCGAGACAGGGGAGGGTTCGAAGTGACCGACCGCGGCCAAGTTTTCGACCTCGGCTACAAGCCATACGAAGGCGAGCGGCTCGGCAGGTCGGGGGCTGTTCCAGCCATCTACCGCGACGGCTTGCGCCGAGTCCTCGGATTCAGAAGAAGGGCCCGCAGCAAGATCGTGCCGTGGTCTCTCATCGCGCTTGCCCTCTTCCCCGCCATCATCTTCGTCACCTTGAGCGTCTTCCTCGCCGACTTCGGCGCGGACGCAGACCTCGAGTTCTTTACCGCTCCGCAGTACTTCGAGCTGCTGTCAGTCGTCACGATCCTGTTCATCGCGCTCGCTGCTTCCGAGTTGCTGGTGCCGGACAGGATCTACGGGACGCTATCGGTCTATGCCTCTCGACCCCTCAACATGTGGGATTACATCGCGGCCAGGGCAGCGTCGTTGGCGACCGTCATCGTTGGTTTCCTGCTGGTCCCTCAGGTCCTCTTGCTGGTCGGACAAGGTGCGGTGGCCAACGAGGGTTTCTTCTCCTACGTCGGGGATCACTCCGACGACCTGTGGAAGTCTGCGCTGACCGCTCTGGTCTACCTAATCGCCTATGCGCCGCTGGCCTTCTTGATCGCATCGCTCGCCCAGAAGCCATCCTTCGCCACCGGCATATATGCCGGCGTCATGTTCGTTGGGTCGGGGGCAACATCGGGCCTGGTCGATTCGGGCAACGACATCTTCGCGCTGGCGGCTCTCGATCACCACCCCCGCTATCTGAGAGACGCGATATTCGACTCCAACATCCAAGCGTGGATACCGGAGCGCGCCGGGTTCGATGAGTGGGTGTCGCTGGTTGTGATCGTGGTGGTTGCCGCCATCTCGTTGCTCTTCATCGCCAGGCGTTACCGAGTGCTGCTATGACGACGTCACCCGCCTTCGCTGCCAACCCCACCGTGGCGGTCGATAGCGTCTCGAAATGGTTCGGCCAAAAGGTCGCCGTATCCGATGTGAGCTGCTCATTCGGGCCAGGCATCACCGGCATCCTTGGTCCCAACGGCGCCGGCAAGACAACCCTGCTGAGGATGCTGTCTGGCCTCCTTGTGCCATCGGAAGGGTCCATCGCTATCGAGGGCGACTCCCCTCGCGCTGACACCGATGTCTACCGACGCTTCGGATTGGTCCCGGAGGAAAGCGCCGTATACGGGTTCCTCACAGCTCGCGCATTCGTGGAGGCAGCGGCCGTGCTGTCTGGAATGAGCGACCCTCGAGCTGCGGCGGAGCGAGCGATTGAAACCGTCAACCTGTCTGCGTCCGCCGAACGTGAGATCGGCGAGTTCTCCAAAGGAATGCGGCAGCGGATCAAGGTGGCTGCGGCGCTGGTGCACGACCCAGACATACTCGTGCTGGACGAGCCGCTCAACGGAACCGACCCGGTACAGCGTGCGCAGCTGATCGACACATTCCGCCGACTCGGTGCCGAGGGTCGCACCTTGATCGTGTCTTCTCATGTGTTGGCAGAGGTTGAGCGGCTGGCCGACCGGGTCCTGGCCATGGTCGACGGCAAGTTGGCGGCGGCGGGCAGCGTTGAAGCCATTCGGGCGGCGATGTCGGATATCCCCTTCAAGGTGAGGGTGGAGGTTGATGACCCGCGCCGGCTAGGAGCGGCGCTCATGGCCGCCGATTACGTCAGGTCGGTGACCATTGAAGACGGCCGGGTACACCTCGAGTCGCTCGATCTTTCGGCATTGGGTCACGACCTTCCTCGGCTCACCGTCGATCTCGGTATCCGACTTACCGCAGTCGAACCGGAGGACGAATCTCTCGAGAGCGTCTTCCGTTACCTGGTGAGGCGTAGATGAAGGCTTTCCTGCTCATCGTTCGCCTAACTGTGCGCCAGCTCCTTGGCGGCAAGCGGATCTGGGCGCTGGGTGCCTTGGCAGCGCTGCCGGCGGTTGTCATGTTCTTCGGAGGCCGTGACCGCACCGCCGAAGACGCGTTCGAGTTCTTCCACGAGGCACCCTTGGCAACGATGTTCCTCGTGGTGTTGCCCATCATTCCTCTCATCCTGGGAGCTGCTGCACTTGGCGACGAGAGGCGCCAACACACGCTGTCGTTCATCGCGCTGAGGCCGCTTCCCAGATGGAACATCGTCGTGGCCAAACTGACCGGAGCCTGGGTAGCCAGTTTTGCCGTCACGGGATCTGGGTCGTTGTTGTTGGCCGTGGCGCTCGGCACATCCGGCGGTGGATGGGGACCGACCCTCCCCGTCGTGCTGGGGGCGGCGATCTCGACCCTGGCCTACGCCGCGCTCTTCATCGTCCTCGGCTATCTGTTCGAACGGGCCGTGATCTTCGGATTGGCGTACATCTTCTTGTGGGAGGCGGTGTTCACCTCGTCGGCCCCCGGCCTGGCGCCAGCCTCGTTGGGTCGGATAGGGCTTTCGGCATACGCCGCGCTAGTTGATGGCGCGCCTCGATTGCTAGCAGATCCCCTCGGCAGCCTCGCTCCCGGGGCCGGCGGGGCCATCCTCAAGACAGCCTTTCTCGCTGCGCTAGTTGTGGCTGGGCTGAGCCGCCTATTCGTGAAGCGCGACCTCGTCTAACCAAGTGAGCCAGTGCGGCAGGTCCGTGCGGCTAAGTTGACGTGGAAGTGAGCTCTCGCTCCATTCTCTCCCGCTCGGTCACATCACGCATCGGTCGCGCCGCTCTCATCGTTGGAGGCGGGATCCTCCTCTCACGAGTGCTGGGCTTGGTACGCGACATGGTGTTCGCCTCTGTGCTGGGCGCCAACACCTTCACCGACGAGTACCAGGTTGCCTTCATCATCCCCGACTTCCTCAACTACCTGTTGGCCGGCGGATACATGGCGATCACTTTCATCCCCATCCTCAGCCGCCATCTTTCCAACGATGATGAAGAAGGGGGCTGGGCTGCATTCAGCGCGATACTGCGCCCGTTGACTGCTGGGATGCTCATCTTCGTGGCAGTCGCCATGGTGATGGCCCGTCCCGTTATCGATCTCATCGAGCCTGGGTTCACTGCGGAGCAGGTGGATCGCGCAGCCCATCTAACCCGCATCGTGTTGCCTGCTCAGGTCTTCTTCGTGGTGGGAACTCTCTTCATGGCGGTGCAGTATGCCAAGGAGAAGTTCTTCATCCCGACGCTCGCCCCCATTCTCTACAACGTCGGCATCATCGCCGGCGGATTGCTCATCCAGGGTGACGAACCGAGTCCAGACGGTTTCGCCTGGGGAGTGCTGGGTGGTGCCATCGTCGGCAACTTCTTGATCCAGTGGTACGGGGCACATCAAGCAGGTCTCCGCATCCAACTCGGCGGAAGCTGGCGTGACCCTGCGCTCAAGGAGTACTTCGTTTTGGCCTTGCCGTTGATGCTCGGCCAGTCACTAGTGCTGTTGGATGAGCAGCTGGGCCGCAGCTTCGGATCGCTGGCCGATTCGGACGGCTCCATCTCCTGGCTCCAATACGGTAGACGAACCATGCTGGTGCCGGTCGGCGTGATCGCGCAGGCTGCTGGTGTTGCGGCCTACCCCTACTTCGCGCGTCTCGCGGTTGAAGGCCGGGTGAGAACTTTGGCAGCGACGATGTCGGCGGCGGTGAGACGGGTGGTGGTTCTCTCCGTCGGGGCAACGGCCGCGCTGGCAGCCTTGTCGCTCCCGGTTATCACGATCCTCTACCAGCGGGGGGATTGGACGGCTGCCGACAGCGCAGCCACGGCGGGCACGTTGCTGTTCTTCTCCCTTGGCATCCCGCTGTGGGGAGCACAACAGCTCTACGCCAGGGGGTTCTACGCCCAGCGCAAGATGTGGACGCCGGTCATAATCGGAACAGTGGCAACCCTCGTCGCTCTTCCGATCTATTGGGGGCTACTCGAAGCGTTCGGTGTATCAGGACTTGCCCTGGCTTCAACAGTGGCCCTGGCCGGCTACACCGCTGCCCTTGGCTTCGCATGGCATCGCAGCACCGGGTGGGAGTACTTCGGGCCCATCCGCCGCGCCATCGCCCGAGCCGTCCCCATCGCGGCCTTAGCCGGGTTCGGCGCCTGGGGCACGGCCGAGCTGATCATGAGGTCGGTGGACTCGATCACCGTTGGGTCTGTGTTCGCCGTCCTCGTTGGCTCGGCGGTATTGGTAGCGATAGTGGTCGCCGCGGTGAGCGCCATCGGCTACATCGGCGTCATCGGCGCACCCCGCGCCGACTACGCCGATGAACCTGACACCTCCGCTGCCACCGCAGAGGAGGAACTCGGTCCGGAGTCTTAGGCCTTGGATTCGGCGAAGATCCCGGCGATCTCGTCGGTCATCTTCAGTAGAGCCTGAGCCTTGTCCATGTCGATCTGCTGCATGTTCTGCGTGCAGAGGTGACCCGCTTCAAAGAACTTGGCGTGCAAGTCGGGCCAGCGCTCGACGTGCTCTGGCTTGAAGTACTGGGTCCAGAGAACATCCAGTAGCTCGTACTTGCACTTCTTGGCGTGTTCCTCTTTGTTGGTGACGCGGCGAGTAACCGACTGCTGAAACTCAACGACCTCAGCGGAAGAAGCGCCGTCGCCTGGTGCTTCGAGGGACTGCAGCTGCTCGACCATCTTCACCACCGTCTCGGCGGCGTTGCGTGCGAACGCCGGGTCATAGATCCCACACGGCACGTTGCAGTGAGCATGAGCGATCTTCCTTGGCTTGAGCAAGCCCATCTTTCGGCCTCCTAAGTAGACAGGCGGCGCACGATACACTCGCTGACCAGCTCCGAACGGGGGAAGGTGAAGACTCGTACCCGACTGACGGGGACGATCGTCGGTGCAATGGCGGCGGGCTTGGCCGCCGCCATGTTGCGCAGAAGCGTGACGAGGTTCGAGGTGGTCGAAGCCTCCATGTCTCCAGCCCTCGAACCGGGCGACTATCTGATCGCGGCCAGGCTGGGCCAGTTGAAGCGGGGCAGGGTGGTCGTGTTCGCTCATCCGCGTCGCCCCTCCTTCGCCTTGATCAAGAGAGTCGTTGGGCTGCCGGGAGAGTTGGTCGAGATCGCGTCTGGCCAGGTCCACATAAACGGCGCCATCCTGGCCGAGCCGTGGGCCAACGGTCCCACCACAGGAGACGGCACCTGGCAGTTAGCTCCCGATCAAGCCTTCGTGCTCGGAGATAATCGCTCCGTATCGGCCGACGACAGTCGAGGAATGGGAGCGTTGCAGCTGACAGAGGTCAAATGGCAGGTGCTCTTTCGGTACTGGCCGGTTTCACGCCTGGGACGCCTCCACGATCTGGAGCCGATGACGAACTAGTCATTACCCCTCAAGAACGCTGTCAACAGGCCGAAAAACCTAAACAGTTGCGGAGGGATTTATGACAGACAGCTATCGACTAGTTACGCGCAGCGACATGGACGGTTTGGTCTGCGCTGTGCTGCTGAGGCATCTCGGCATCATCGACGACATCACCTTTGTGCATCCCAAGGACGTCCAGGACGGGGATATCGAGGTCACCGATCGAGACATCCTGACCAACCTTCCATACGTTGAGGGCGCTCACATCGTCTTCGACCACCATTTCTCCGAACGCTTGCGCAATCCCATCCAGGCGTCGAATCACATCATCGATGCCAGCGCCCCTTCCGCCGCCCGGGTGGTGTTCGACCACTACGGGGGCAAGGAAGCCTTCCCGGTTGCCTGGGGCGACATGATGAAGGCGGTGGATAAGGCGGATGCCGCCATGTACACCATGGAAGATGTTCTCGAGCCAAAGGGGTGGGAGCTGTTGTCGTTCTTGATGGACGCCCGAACTGGACTCGGCAGGTTCCGCGAGTTCCGGATACCGAACTACCAGCTGATGATGGAGCTCATCGACTACTGCGCCGAGCACACCATCGACCAGATCATTGCGCTGCCCGATGTGAAAGAGCGCGTTGACCTCTACTTCGAGTACGAACCCAAGTTCAAAGAGCAGCTGAAGCGAGTGGCCAAGGTCCACGACAACCTGATCGAATTGGACATGCGAGAAGAGGAGACGATCTGGGCAGGGAATCGCTTCGTGGTCTACGCCATGTACCCAGAACAGAACATCTCGATGCATGTGCTATGGGGCAAACAGAAGCAGAACACGGTCTTCGCCATAGGCAAGTCGATCTTCGATCGGAGCTGCCAAACCAACGTCGGAGAGCTGATGCTCGCCTTCGGCGGAGGAGGCCACGTGAACGCCGGCACCTGCCAGGTGCCGCACGACGCCTCGGTCGAGACCAGGGAACAACTCGTGGAGAAGATCGTCGCTAACGGCTAGGCGGAGCCGGCGGTCGGGCCGCGTAGCCTGACCCAGATGAACCCAACGAAAGCAGCCATGCGTGCTTTGCTGGGTCGTCGTCTTCCTCTCTTAGACGGGAGGGTGCAAGTAGACGGCATCGACGAAAAGGTCGACATCCGGCGCGATCGCTTCGGCATTCCCCACATCGCCGCCGCCACATCCGCAGATGCCTTCTTTGGACTTGGATTCTGCCATGGCCAGGACCGCCCCTTCCAACTCGAGATCCTGCTTCGAGTGGGCCGAGGCACGCTCGCCGAGATCGTCGGTGCCGAAGCACTGCCCATCGACCGTCTGTCACGCCGAATCGGATTCTGGAGGACAGCCGAGTCGCGCATGAGCCAGCTGGGTTCAGAGGAAAGGGAGGCGCTTGAGGCCTATGCAGCGGGCATCAGGCAGGGCGTCGACAAGGGGCTCCCGCGCTTGCCGCACCCCTTCGTGCTGCTGCGTGCCAAGCCGACTCCGTTCGAAGCCGCCGACTCGGCGGCGGTCTTGGCGGTCGTGGCTTTCACGCTCCAATCGAACTGGGACGTCGAGCTGGCCAGGCTGGCCATCCTCACCCGCGACGGACCGCAGGCGCTGGCAGCGGTCGACCCGTCCTATCCGGAGTGGCATGGAACAGGGGACGAGCCACTGGCGGCGGCTGGCCCTGCACTGGATCGCCTAACCAGCGACGTCCACGGGTTGGGCGATTGGGTTGGCATGGGAAGCGGCGGCTCCAACGCGTGGGCGGTTGGGCCTGGCAAGACCCGCAGCGGTGCGGCACTGGTCGCCAACGATCCTCACCTCGCCCCCACGCTTCCGCCCCACTGGTATCTGTGCCATATGGAAACACCGCACTGGGCATTGGCCGGTGCCAGCTTCGTTGGTTCGCCTGGAGTGCCGGCTGGACACAACGGTCGAGCGGCGTGGGGGGTCACTGCCGGACTCATCGACAACACCGACCTCTATATCGAGCAGCTCGGTCCCGACGGGACCTCCGTCCGTCGGGGAGAAGAATTCGAACAGTGCCAGGTGGTTGAAGAGCAGATCTCCGTCAAGGGTGGCGCCTCCGTTACGGAGACCGTCCTGATAACAGACCGCGGACCGGTCATCGGTCCGGCTCTCGACGCCGAGCACGAGGCCATCTCGCTCCAGGCGACCTGGCTACAGCCCGGCCAGGTGAACGGGTTGCTTGGCTTGCACCGGGTGCGGAGCTTCGAAGAGTTCCGAACTGCATTCGAATCGTGGCCGGGAGCGCCCCTCTCGATGGTCTACGGCGACACCAGCGGGACGATTGGTTGGCAGCTGGTCGGCGACACACCGCGGCGGCGCACCGGCTCGGGGACTATCCCGGCGCCGGGGTGGAGTCCGAACGCCGGCTGGGAAGACGACCTGGTGCCGTCGCGAGCCTTGCCTGCCATGGTCGACCCGCCGCACCAGTTCGTTGCCACAGCGAATAACCGACCGACCGTTGCCGATGACGATCCTTACCTCGGTGTTGATTGGATAGACGGATACCGCGCCTCTCGCATCGCCAGCCAACTCGAGGCGGGCAACGAGTGGGACGTGGCGACGACTATGGATCTTCAGCTCGACCGCCTTTCGCTGGTGTGGGAGCGAATGCGCCAAGCGGTGCTCGATGCCCTGTCGGACCGCGCCGACCTTGCCGAGGAGGCGCAGGCGTTGGCCGGCTGGGACGGAGTCGTGGCGCCGAGCTCGGAGGAGGCCTCTCTGTTTCAGCTCTTCTTTGCCGACCTCGACCGCGCCATCGTGTCGGCCAAGGCGCCCAGATCCGTTGAATGGATCCTTGGCAAGGGCTTCAACCCCCTGGTGCCACACAACATGTTCGCCGTGCGACGGGGCGGGTTCGTGGCCGATCTGGTCACAAGACAGCCAGCCGATTGGTTCCCTGGGTCGTGGGCTGACCAGATCGCCTTATCGATGGATCGAGCCAGGCGCCGCCTCCAGGCACAGCAGCCCGATGGCCGACCGTGGGGAACGCTCAGACCGCTGATACTGCGCCACCCCCTCGGATCGCGACAGCCCATGGATCGCGTCTACAACCTGGGTCCTATCGCCTGGGGCGGAGACGCCAACACCGTCGGCCAAAGCGCTCCAGATCCCGCCCGCCCCGACTCCGACGTCACCCTTGCCATAGCCTCGCTGCGGATGGTGGTCGATCTGTCGGACTTCGAGAAGAGCAGGTTCGTTCTGCCCGGAGGTCAATCGGGCAATCCGTTCTCTCGCCACTACGACGACCAACTCGAAATGTGGACCATCGGCGACGGAGCGCCGATCGCGTTCTCGGCTCAAGCCGTTGCGGCTGCCACCCATCACTACTTGGCCCTGCTGCCCGATTAGCTCAGCCGGGGGTACGTGGACGCCTTCAGCCCGATCGGTCATAGACTGCCCCGCTCGTGACACGACTAAGAGACATCTTGGGCCGCCTAGGTGGCCGTATCAGCGGCGGCGTTGGCGGAGCCTGGAATTGGTTTCGCCTCCTCGACACAAGCCGCCAGCTGATCTACGGATTCGGGGCTCTCGTCCTGATCATCTTGTTGGGCGTAGGTGCAGCGGCGCTTGTCGGAGGAGACTCAACCCCTACCACGCTGGCAGCCACAACACTGCCTCCCACCACCACGACCACCACCACCACGACCACCACCACCACGACCACCACTTCGATACCGATTGGGCCAGCCTCGCCGCTGAACGGACTCGAGGCAGAGAATCCGGAGAACCTCGAGCGCGGCGTCATCGGCATCAAGATCGATAACCACCCCAACGCCAGGCCGCAGTCTGGTCTCAACGACGCCGACATGGTCTACGAGCTACTGGTAGAAGGCGGGCTGAGCCGCTTCATCGCCCTGTACCACGACAACGACAGCCCCTACATCGGACCGATACGCTCCGCCCGCCCTACCGACCCAACACTCCTCAAGCCTTTTGACGCCGTCTTCGTCAACTCGGGGTCGCAGGACTGGGTCTCGGCCATAGTCAACAACCTCGACATACAGCGCCTGGTCGAACCTCGGCCGGGAACGTTCCGAATCAACTCGCGTTCGGCTCCGCACAATCTCTACGGGAACACGGAAGAGTTGCGCCAGGTAGCGGCCGACCTCGGTTTCCGCGACGATCCCCCCAGACAGTTCTTCATATTCGGCGAGTTCATCGGC
>JAOTWH010000055.1 GCA_029863035.1 Acidimicrobiia bacterium
GCCCAGAGCTAAGCGCCCCGCTCTGTCGAACATCGGCTCATAGAAGCGCTGTCGCGACCGTGAGCTGGATACGCCGATGGGAGCGATGATGATCAACAGGTCGAGCGGTTCGGGCGCACCCAACACCAGGTCTGCGTTGGTGCCAGACACCACGCCTGCGTCCACGTAATCGCGCCCGTCTATTCGGTACGGCTCATAGAAAAGGGGGACCGCACAAGATGCCGCCACCGCTTCGGGCAACGACACATCGGGGCCGTCCTGCGTGCCGAATGCCACACGGCGCCCGCTGGCCAAGTCGTAGGAGGCGATGACGGTGGCCTTGTCTGGCCAGCTGTGGAACGGCCCGAAACGATCATTCACCCAATCACCGATGCCGTCGGCTCGATAAGGGGCAGGCGTGCCAAGCACGAAGTTGACGCCGGGATGCCTCAGGCCGCGTAGCAAACCATGGCGAGCCCAGCGAGCGACGCCCTTGAGACGGGTGCGTTGGAAGATCTGGGATCGCAGCTCACCTGCGAACTCCTCACGGGTAGCGGCGTCTCCGACCAAAGCATGCATCGAAACGCCGGGGCCCCGCGCCATCGCCGCCACCACAGCGCCGCCCGAGGTGCCGACGACGACGTCAGCCGACCTCGGATCCCATCCGGTGGCTAGCTGTATCGCGGTAAGTACGCCTGTTTGATAGGCAGCTCCGGTTACCCCACCACCACCAAGTACCAGGCCCACTGAACTCATTCAGCGGAGGTTATGGGCTGTCGGCCCCTAAAAGCGGTTAGCCGAAGTCCTGGCCGCAGGTGTTGCAGGTCTTATCGGTGTCTGCTGTGGGTCCCATGCACCACGGACACGGCAGGTCCGTCTCGGTGGTATCGAGGGAGATGAGCGGGCTGGTTTCTTGCCGCCGGCCGAATGCCGCGAAGGCAACGGCGATCAGGGACGCGGCTATCACAACCTCAAGCATCTGGGGCCTCCTCCGGGCGATCCGATTCGGATAGAGCGTAGGAAAGCTAAGGACTGTTTTCGCGGATTTAGGCGGGGGCGCGCGAGCCGGTTATCGCTCGCTGCAATTCATCAACCAGGTAACCCAAGTCGTCGAGGCGACCCTTGATGCGGTTCTCTGCCTCGTACACCAACATCATGCCGGCGTGATACACCGTCCACCGGTCAAGCTGTGCGGGGTCGAGCTCTGCTCCGTAGCCCTCGGCGAGTCCTGCCGCTGCGGTTGTTCCGCTGCGCAGGCTCAGAAGCCACAGCACCTTCGACAGATCCCACTCCACCGGGGCCAGCGTGGCCCATTCCCAGTTGATCATTGTCACGTTGCCGCGGTCGTCCACCAAGAAGTTGTCGGGCGCCGGATTGGTGTGCGCCACCCGAGGCTCGGAGGCGAAGGGAGGTCTAACGCCGCGCGCCGCCTCGAGCAGGTCCTCGGACAGGCCGAGGCGGCCTCGGTAACGCTCCACTCGCCTGAAGGTTGAGACGAAGTCGACAGTCACCCATTCCTGGTCTATGCCACGGGCCAAGTTGGAGATCGCCGACGTCTCCGATTCGTGAACCTGGCGCAAGATCTCGCCGGCTCTCCTCGTGAGTCCGGAATTCTCTGGGAGGTTTGCCAGATTCCACGATCCGGCATCTTCGAATATGGCCCAGTGGATGTCGCCTTCGGCGCCACGGTCGAGGACCGTGGGGATGCCAGGGATACCACGCAGGGCGGTCAACGAGTGGCGTTCGCGCCGCTCCCGCGCCGCCGTTCCGTACACCTTCATGATGCGCGTCTGGTTCTCGGTCCACATTCGGAATATCCGATTGGAACCGACTGCTCTTTCTCCCGTTGTCAGCTCTTGAGTTCGTCCCCCCCTAGCGAGGCGAGCGATTAGCTGATCAACTTCCATTGAGGCCCTTTCCCTATGGCGCGCTGCCCCATTCTTCCACGAATATACGAGGCTCGCGGGCGATTCTGACATTGTTACGCTGGCTGGCCGCATGATGAAAGTGACCCTTCCCGACGGTACGGAGCAGGAGGTGGCCGAAGGCTCCTCCGGTTTGGATATTGCCGAGTCCATTGGGCCCCGGCTGGCTGCCGCCGCCGTCGCGGTCAAGCTCGATGGTGATCTGCTCGACCTCACACGTCCGCTGCCCAACGGTGGTGCGATCGAGTTGATTACTGAATCGACCGATGAAGGTCGAGCGGTTCTCCGCCACTCCGCCGCTCATGTGCTTGCCCAAGCCGTTCTGGACCTCTTCGAAGGGGCAACTTTCGCGATCGGCCCGTCAATCGAAGATGGTTTCTACTACGACTTCGATATCGGCCGACCCTTCACTCCCGAGGACGTCGAACGCATTGAGGGGCGGATGGCAGAGATCATCGCCCAGGATCAGCCATTCGTGCGTGACGAGGTATCGCGTGCCGGAGCCCTCGAGTTGTTCGCAGACCAGCCGTTCAAATCCGAGATCATCGAGTCGGTCGACAGCTCGGAGGTCGAATCTGGAGAGTCCATCACCCTGTATCGCAACAACGGCTTTTTCGATCTGTGTCGAGGTCCCCACGTCCCAACCACGGGCCGGCTCAAAGCGGTGAAACTGTTGCGGTCGGCGGGTGCGTATTGGCGAGGAGACGAGAACAAAGCCCAACTGCAACGCATCTACGGAACAGCCTGGGAAGACAAGGCCGCACTCGACGAATACCTCAACCACCTCGAGGAGGCCCGCAGGCGCGATCATCGCCGCATCGGACCCGAATTAGATCTCTTCTCATTCCCCCCGGAGCTCGGATCTGGCCTGGCATTGTGGCACCCCAAGGGCGGCATCCTTCGCAAGGAGATCGAGGACTACAGCCGTCGCACCCACGAGGCACACGACTACGACATCGTCTTCACGCCTCACGTCGCCAAGGCCAATCTGTGGGAGACTTCTGGCCACCTCCAGTTCTACGCCGAGAACATGTACCCGGAGATGGTGCTGGATGCGGGCCAGCGCTACTACGTGAAGCCGATGAACTGCCCTTTCCACATCCTCATTTACCGCTCCCGTGGGCGCAGTTACCGAGAGTTGCCATTGCGCATCTACGAGCTGGGCACCGTGTATCGCAACGAACGCTCAGGTGTGGTGCACGGTCTGTTGAGGGTGCGAGGGTTAACAATGGACGACAGCCACATATTCATCACCGAGAGCCAAATCGGAGATGAGCTGGCGAACCTCCTTGAATTCACGTTGATGGTTCTGCGCGACTTCGGGTTCGAGGAATTCGAGGCCGACCTGTCGACCCGCGACCCAGAGAAGATGATGGGCGACCCAGATCTGTGGGACAAGGCTGAGGACGCCCTCAAGCAGGCTTTGGAGAAAGCCGGGATGAGCTACCAAGTGGCCGAGGGGGACGCTGCTTTCTACGGGCCCAAGATCGACATACACCTGAAGGACGCCATCGGACGCCGCTGGCAGATGTCGACATTGCAGGTGGACTTCGTCCAACCCCAGAACTTCGACCTCGACTATGCGACCAACGTCAATACCCGCCAACGCCCCGTCATGATCCATCGAGCCTTGATGGGCTCGATCGAGCGATTCGTTGGGGTCCTCACCGAGCACTACGCCGGTGCGTTCCCGGTTTGGTTATCTCCAGTGCAGGCAACGGTGGTTCCCGTTGCCGACCGCCATGCCGACTATGCCGGTGAGGTGGCAGCCCAGCTGAAAGCAAAGGGCGTGAGGGTGGAGGTGGACACTGCCGACGACACCGTCGGGGAGAAGATCAGGAGGGCCATGACCCACCACCATCCAGCAGTGCTGGTTGTTGGGGACAGCGACGTCGAGGCCCGAACCGTTGGTCTGAGGCTGCGGGGCTCGGACGAAGAGGAACGCGATATACCGGCGGGCGATGCAGCCGAGCGCATAGCCGAACTCGCCAGGCCGCCGCGGTGAGCCCCGAGATACCCCGAGAGGTCGCCGAGGCCGCAGGCGTGCCCGACGACCTCGACTCGACAGTTGTCGGGCCTTATCTATTGCCAAGCCCGAAGCGCCGTCGTCTCGCAGCTCGTCCCTATGTGGGCGGTGCGGTAGTGGCGGCAGTCGGAGCCGTTGCTGGGTTGCCGGTTGGCATGTGGGCGGTGGCTGGTGGACTAGCGGCCGTGGCGGTTTACCACTGGATCAGCGCGTGGGAGCTCGAGGTGCGCGACGACCAAGCATTGGAGACCGCCAATCGTGAGGTGTCCTTCGCCGTGGGTCATGCCTCTGCCCAGGTCGGTTTCGAGGGCTGGCGGGCTCGACCCATCTGGAACGTGCTGGTCTTCTCGGCCGACGACCCACCGAGTCAACGAGGTCTGGTCCGGGTCGACGGAGTCAGCGGTGAAGTGGTCGGCAGCTACACCGAGCAGGTACCCGCTTCTTAGGAGCCTCCTCGCCGGTCGTTAGCGCTTGTCTACGGGGACCACGGGGCGCTGGGTTTCGCCGATGTATATCTGGCGGGGTCGACCGATGCGCGTTGACGGGTCGCCCATCATCTCCATCCATTGGCTGATCCAGCCCGGCAGCCTGCCGATAGAGAAGAGCACCGTGAACATGCGGGGAGGGAAGCCCAGCGCACGGAACATGATCCCTGAGTAGAAGTCAACGTTGGGATACAGCTTGCGCTCGATGAAGTAGTCATCGCTCAGTGCCACGTCTTCCAGCTTCAGAGCCAGGTCAAGCAGTGGATCGTCGAGGCCGAGCCGGGCCGTTATCTCATCGTTGTAGCCCTTGAGGATCCGAGCCCGCGGGTCGTAGTTCTTGTAGACCCGGTGCCCGAAGCCCCACAGCCGGAATGGATCATCCTTGTCCTTGGCTCGAGCGATCCACTTCTCGAGGTCGCCGCCGTCAGCGAGGATGGCGTTGAGCATCTCGATGACCGACTGATTAGCTCCGCCGTGGAGCGGTCCCCACAGCGCGTTCATTCCGGAGGCCACCGACCCGAACAGATTCGCTTGGCTAGACCCCACCAGTCGAACAGTTGAGGTCGAGCAATTCTGACCATGGTCTGCGTGCAGGATCAACAAGACATCGAGCGCCTTGGCGATCACCGGGTCGATGTCCATCGGCTCGGTCGGCGTGGCGTACATCATGCGAAGGAAGTTGGCGGTGTACGGCAGGTCGTTCTGGGGATAGACATATGGCTGGCCGATCGACTTCTTGTACGCCCAAGCTGCGATGGTTGGCGTTTTTGCGATAAGGCGCATCGCGCTCTCGTCGACCGCTGTGGGGTCGAGGGGGTCGAGGTAATCCGGATAGAACGTCGATAGGGCAGAGGTGGCGGCAGACAAGATCGCCATCGGGTGAGCATCCTTGGGGAACGCATCGAAGAACTTCTTCATCTCCTCGTTGATCAGCGTGTGACCCAGCACCTTGTTGCGCCATTCCTCGAGCTGGGTTGCGTCGGGGAGATCGCCATAGAACAAGAGATAGGCCACCTCGAGGAATGTGCTGTGCTCTGCCAGGTCCTCGATCGAGTAGCCGCGATAGCGCAGCTCCCCGCCCTCACCGTTGACATAGCTCACCGCACTTTTGGTACCAGCGGAGTTGCCAAATCCGATGTCGTAAGTGATCAGGCCGGCCTCCGCCCGCAGGTGGGAGATATCCACTCCGATGTCACCTTCGGTGCCCGTAACGGAATCGAGTTCGAGCTCTTTGTCTCCGAACGTGAGTTTCGCCTTTTCTCCCATGTGCCTCTCTTTTCCTGCTGTTGACTATTCCTGTTCCTGCTTCGCGGACTGTGCGATTACTTGTTGCGTTTCTTGGGGGGGTACGTGCTCGTAGTGGGAAAACTCCATCGAGAATGTCCCTCTTCCACCCGTGATGGAGCGAAGGTCGATGTTGTAGGTCTGGGCTTCTGCCAGCGGCACCTCGGCGGTGACGATCCTCATGCTGCCGGCAGAGTCCATGCCTCCCACCCGGCCCCGTTTCGAGTTGAGATCTCCGATGACATCTCCCATGAATTCCTCGGGAACGATGATTCGAATCGTGTAATACGGCTCCAACAGCACCGGCTTGAGGTCGGGTGCTGCCGTACGCACGGCCTGGATACCCGCCATGCGGAAAGACAGCTCGTCGGAGTCAACCGCGTGGAACTTGCCGTCGTATACCGTCGCTTTGAGGTCTGTTACCGGATAGCCGGCGAGCATCCCCCGATCCAAAGCCTCCTGGATGCCCTTGTCCACCGCCGGGATCAGCTGGCGGGGGATGGAGCCACCCTTGATGGCATCGACGTATTCGTAACCACTGCCCACCGGCAAAGGCTCGAAGCGGACGAACGCCACTCCGTATTGGCCGCGCCCACCGCTCTGTTTCTTGTGCTTGCCCTCGGCCTGGGCCGATGCGGTGATGGTCTCGCGGTACGGAACCTTGGGCAGTTGGGTGTCTACCCCCACCCCGTACTTGCGCGCCATTCGATCCACGGCCACATCTAGGTGGGTGTCGCCAAGCCCGGCGATGACGGTTTGCTGAGTCTCGGCTCTCCGCTCGACGACCAAGGTCGGGTCCTCATCCGTCGCTCGCTGCAGCGCCGTCGACAACTTCTCGTCGTCACCCGCGGTCTTGGGGAATACAGCCAACCACATACTTGGCGGAGGCACGGGAACCGGCTCGATTATCACATCGGTGCCGGGGGAGCGGAGGGTGTGGCCAGACAGCACCGTCTCTAGCTTGGCGACGGCCGCGATGTCACCGCACGCCACCTCCTTCGTTTCCTCGTGCTCTTTGCCCCTCATGAAGAACAGGTTGTGCATCCGCCCTGCCGCCGCAACCTTCGGATTCTCGAGAGAGTCGTCGAGTTTGATGGTTCCGGAGAACGAGCGGAAGAGAGAGATGCGACCAACGTATGGGTCCGAGATGGTCTTGAAGACGTAGGCCGCCACCGGACCGGAGGGATCTGCCTTGAGTGTTCCTTCGGCTGGGGGCATGCGCCGCTCCAGAGGCGAAGGGCCATCCCGGATGATGAGCTCGGCCAAACGATCGATACCGACTAGCCCGGTGGCCGACCCGCACAAGACCGGGACGATGGCGCCATCGGCGATTCCCTGCCGCAGCCCGTCGACCAGTTGCTGCTGGCTGGGCTCGGTCCCTTCCAGATAGGCCTCGAGCATCGCCTCGTCGTTCTCAACAACAGCTTCGACGAGAGCGGTGTGGATTGCGGTTTCCTCTTCTTTCATGCCTTCGGGTATCTCCCCCTCTTGGCCTTTGGGGTCCTTGCCGTCGTAGGTGAAGGCGTGCTCGGAGACGATGCCGGCCACGCCGGTGAGATCCGGTCCAGACCCGATGGGCATCTCCACGGGGGCGATCCCTCTGCCGAATTCCTCTTTGAGCTCGGCGAGGATCTTGCCGTAGTCGGTTTGCTCACGGTCGAGCTTGTTGACGAAGATGGCACGGGCGATTCCCTCCTCCGCCGCCAGACCCCAGGCCACGTCTGTCTGCACCTCGATGCCGTCGGCGGCCGACACCACGAAGAGCGCCAAGTCGGCGGCGCGCAGCCCGGCTCGCAGATCGCCCATGAAGTCGGCGTACCCGGGGGCGTCGAGCAAGTTGACCTTATGGCCGTTCCACTCGAATGGAGCCACCGACAATCCAAGGGAGTTGCCCCGTGTGTTCTCTTCGGGCTCGTAATCAGTCGTGGTGGTGCCGTCTTCCACCCTGCCAAGCCGCGTTGTGACGCCGGCTGTGTACAAAAGCGCCTCGGCTATCGAGGTCTTGCCGGCCCCAGAGTGGCCGACCAGTACTACGTTTCGAATCCGCCCTGGATCCACATCACCTCCCGTGGTCTCCTTCCGATTCTAAGCATCGTCGATGGCCTGATATCCCTGTGGTAACTTGCGAATCCGTGCTCGACATCCACGCCCGCAAGGGCATCGCTCGGATCGTGGCGCCGCTCGGCATCCGCCTTGCTCGGATAGGGATCACTCCGAGTCTCGTCACCGTCGTGGGCCTCGCTATCACCATCGCCGGGGCCGTCTTCCTGTCGCTCGGTTGGTTGGCGTGGGGCGCCATCGTCGGGGGATTTGGCGCCCTGCTCGATGCGGTCGACGGTCCGCTGGCTCGCCTCACTGGCACTGAGTCGAAGCGAGGGGCGCTGCTCGACACGGTGGCAGATCGCGTTGGGGAGATCGCTCTGTGGTTGGGGCTGGGCTTCTACGTCGCCGGAGATCGGCAACGGGTCATCCTGTGTTTGTCGGCGCTGGCAACGGCCATGCTCATTCCCTACATCCGCTCCAAAGCGGAGGGCTGGGGGGCGGAAGGCCGGGGTGGAATCATGGGTCGGGCCGAGCGCATCATCTTCATGCTGCTCTTCGTTGGACTGGAGGAGTTCGGGTTGAGCCTCATCCTCCCCATGTTGTGGATCATGGTCGTGCTCAACTCCATCACCGTGGCGATAAGAGCAGTCCGGACCTGGTCGCAGCTCGCCGAGTGAGGGGGCTCGCCGGCTACCTGGCCTTTCGGGCCATGACCGGGTTCGTTGGCATTCTTCCCGAGCGACTGATGAGGGGCGTGGGCCGCATCATCGGCTGGGGTATGTGGCGAAGAGCCGGAGACAAGCGGCTCGTGGTTGCCAAGCACATGGCGCGAGCATCGGGCGCACCGCCCGCTGAGGCCGAGCGGCTGGTGAAACGCATGTTCTCTTCGTACGGCCGTTATTGGGCTGAGGTGTTCTGGATTCGACCGCGTCGGCGAGATGCTTTCGCCAGGAACGCCGATGTCGAAGGCTTGGAGATACTCCACGCCGCTGCCAAGGAGGGCAAAGGCATGATCTACGCGCTCGGCCACACCGGCAATTGGGATGCCGCTGCCGCCAAGTCATGGGAGCTGGGCTACCCGGTAGTGGCGGTCGCCGAGAAGCTGTCCAACCGACGGATCCGTCAATGGTTCTTGAAGGTGCGGGCGGCGTTCGGAATAGAGGTGGTGTTGGCCGACAGAGGCTCCGGCGTGACCCGTCGGCTTCTCGAAGAGCTGCGCAGCGGTGGGACTGTGGCATTGGTGTGTGACCGCGACCTCGGCGGTGACGGAATCGAGGTCGAGTTCTTCGGTGAGACCACAACCTTGCCAGCCGGACCCGTCGCCTTGGCCGATCGCACCGGAGCTGCGTTGCTGCCCGTTGGTTGCTATTTCAAGAAGGGCCGGGGGCACCGTCTAGTAGTGAATCCACCGATCGAGATTCCGCAGCTCGACAAGCTGGAAGACCGGATAGCCGCTGGCACCCAACTGCTGGCACAAGCACTGGAGGCGGTCATCTCTCAGATACCGCACCAATGGCATCTCACTCAGCCCAACTGGCCATCTGATCGGGCAGCGATATGAAGGTCGCCGTGGTGTGTCCGTATGACGCTGCCAAGCTGGGCGGTGTGCAGTCGCAGGCCATTGCCATTGTCCAATGGCTCAGAGCCGAGGGGCACGAATCATGGCTGGTGGCGCCGGGGGAGGGCGGGCCAGATGGAACCATCTCGGTTGGTGGATCGTCGACGGTGCCGGCCAACCGATCCCAGGCACCCGTGGCACTCGACCCCCGAGTGGCGAGGCGGGTCGTTGAGGCGGTATCCGGTGCCGACGTTGTTCACATCCACGAGCCCTTCATGCCAATGGTGTCTGCCGCCGCGTTGGTTCGGTCCGATCGTCCCCTGGTTGGGACGTTCCACGCCGACCCCGGCAAGGGAATCAAGAGTCTCTACATGTTGGCTCGGCCGCTGTGGCGAAACTGGGCGCAGAGGTTGGCTGTGGCCACGGCGGTTAGTCCGGTAGCCAGAAGAGCAGTCGAGCCCTTCGTGGACGCCCGGATCATTCCGAATGCCATTGACGCAGCCAGCTATCGGGTGGGTGGGGAGCGTCTGGCGAATCGGGTTGGCTTCGTAGGGAGAGACGAGAAGAGAAAAGGTCTTGATGTTCTGCTGGCGGCGTGGCCTCGAGTTCTGGAGCTGGTGCCAGATGCCGAGCTGGTTGTCGGGGGAGCGTTGCGCCAGCTTGGCCCGGCCGGGGTCTCATTTCGCGGCGAGATATCCGGTGACGCCAAACGCCAGCTGATGGCATCGAGTGCTATCTATGTCGCCCCAAATCTCGGCGGCGAGAGCTTTGGGTTGGTGGTCGCCGAGGCAATGGCGGCAGGGTGCGCCGTGGTAGCAAGCGCCTTGCCGGCGTTCGCTGCTGTTCTGGGAGACACCGGCAAGTTGGTTAGCCCTGGAGAGCCGCAGGACGTGGCGCAAGCGATCGCGGACCTTCTGCTCGAACCCACCTCGGTGGCGTCTTTCGGCGAACGCGCCTTGGCACGGGTGAAGAGGTTCGATCGATCGACTGTGTTTCCGCAGTACCTCGACGCCTACCGCCAAGCCACGGGGTGAGCGGTCTCTGTCGGCAGATAGAATGCGGCCTGACGACAAGGAGAGAACCTGTGGCTCGTGGAACTGATCGAGTGAAACGCGGCTTGGCCGAAATGCTCAAGGGCGGCGTGATCATGGATGTGGTCAACGCTGAGCAGGCCAAGATCGCCGAGGACGCCGGGGCAGTGTCAGTGATGGCGCTCGAGCGGGTCCCCGCCGATATTCGCGCCATGGGCGGGGTGGCTCGCATGGCTGACCCCAAGAAGGTCACCGAGATCATGAACGCCGTGTCGATTCCGGTGATGGCCAAGGCCCGCATCGGGCATCTGGCGGAAGCCCGGGTACTCGTTGCCTTGGGGGTCGATTACATCGACGAGTCGGAGGTACTCACCCCGGCCGATCCCGACAACCACATCGACAAATGGTCGTTCGAAGTTCCATTCGTCTGCGGAGCGCGCGATCTGGGTGAGGCGTTGCGTCGCATCGGCGAGGGTGCAGCCATGATCCGCACCAAAGGTGAACCAGGCACCGGGGATGTCGTAGAGGCGGTACGCCACATGCGCCTCATCACCCGCCAGATCCGAAATCTCTCAACGACCGGGCCAGACGAGTTGATGGCTGCTGCCAAAGAGCTGCGCGCTCCATACGAGCTCGTCGGCGAAGTAGCCGAGACCGGACGCCTGCCGGTGGTCAACTTCGCGGCCGGAGGCATCGCGACGCCATCCGACGCCGCTCTCATGATGCAGCTGGGATGCGACGGCATCTTCGTTGGATCTGGGATCTTCAAGAGCGACGATCCGGCAGTTCGTGCGGCCGCGATCGTCGAAGCGACAACCAACTACCAGGATGCAAACATCGTGGCCAAAGTCTCTGCCGGCCTCGGCGAACCGATGTCAGGTCAGAGCGCTGCCGACGTCCCCGACTCGGAGCGGATGCAGGACCGGAGCTCATAAGCGATGTTGATTGGCGTGCTGGCCTTGCAGGGCGACTTCCGCGAGCACGCCGCAATGGTTCGCTCAATCGGTCACGAGGCCACGGAGGTTCGCACAGTTGACGAGCTGGATGGGATCGACGCCCTCATCCTCCCGGGCGGAGAGTCGACCACCATCGGCATGCTGGCTGAGCGTTACGGCCTGGTCGAGCCGCTGCGCGAGGCCATCAGAGCCGGCTTGCCCACGCTGGGAACCTGTGCCGGGATGATCTTTCTGGGCAGCAGCACCGCGGTGGATTCCGATCAGATCCAACTGGGGGTGCTGGATGTCGTCGTTGAGCGCAACGCGTTTGGCCGCCAG
>JAOTWH010000247.1 GCA_029863035.1 Acidimicrobiia bacterium
GCAATGGTTCGAGTTCGCCCGCCGGTTCCGACTCCGGTTCCAGCTCTAGCTCGGGCAGTGGTTCGAGCTCGACCGCTGGCTCAGGCACTAGCTCTGGTTCCGGTTCGGGCAATGGTTCGAGTTCGGCCGCCGGTTCCGACTCGGTGGCCTCAAGCAGCTCCTTTAGGACCGCACTGGACTCCTCTTGAGCCACTCCAACTTCTGGCGGCGACGCAGTCTCGCCGGGCCGCATCGTGCGTAGAGCGTTGTAAGCGTCCACCGAAGACGGCAACTCGGCGTCGGCATCATCGAGGATCTCTTCGAGCTCCGTGCCCTCGACATCGGTGTCCTCGAGGTCGGCCTCTTCCTCGACAGCGCGGCGCCGCAACAGCCCTCGGCGCTTGGGAGGCTTCGTTTCTGCCTCAGGCACGAACTGCTCTTCGGTCGGCTCCTGTCCCGCCTTCCAATCCGGATGCCAGGGGTCACCTGGATGCGGCGTGAACTCGCCCGAGTCGCCAGTGCTCAACGCACTCCTTCTTTCTGACGGCCAACGCGCCGCCGCTTTGTCGAGACCCTAAACCTGTGAGAGGTCGGTCTCTTTGTGGGCCAACATCTCGTCCAGCCTTCCGATGTGCTCATCGGTGGCGTCTTGCAGCTCGTGCTCTCCGCGTCTGATGTCGTCGTCAGAGGCTTCGCCGTGGAGTTTTTCCATCTCATCCTTCGCGTGCCGACGCACATTGCGGATGGCGATCCGTCCCTCCTCTGCGACATGGCGCGCCACCTTGATCAGTTCTCGACGCCGCTCCTCGTTCAGCGGAGGAAATGCGATCCTGATGACAGTGCCATCATTGGAAGGGTTGAGACCAAGGTCGGCTGTCTGCAGCGCCTTTTCGATCTCTGCCATGGCTCCCTTGTCGAATGGCTGCACCACGAGCAACTGGGGCTCGGGAACTGAGAACGAGGCAAGCTGCTGCAACGGCGTCTGCGTGCCGTAGTAATCGACCATCACTCGGTTGAGGATGGCTGGGTTGGCGCGACCCGTCCGAACCGTCGACAACTCGCCCTGAGTGTGCTCGACGGCTTGCCCCATCTTGGTCTGGGCTTCTTTGAGTAGAGCGTCTATCACGTGGCCTCAATGAACAATCGTGCCGACATCATCCCCGCGAATCGCAGAGGTTACGTTCCCCGGTTCAGCGATACTGAATACCCTGATAGGCAAATCGTTGTCCATGCACATCGTAATCGCGGTCGAGTCCATCACCTGGAGACCCCGCTGCAAAACGTCCATGTAGGTGACGTCCGGAAGCCGCTTCGCATCGGGAACCGTTTCGGGATCGGCGTCATATACACCGTCCACTCGGGTTGCCTTCAGCACGATCTCTGCCCCGATCTCGGCAGCTCGCAAAGCCGCCGTGGTATCGGTTGTGAAGAAGGGATTGCCGGTGCCGCCGGCGAACACGACCACTCGGCCTTTTTCGAGATGGCGAATGGCCCGCAGCCTGATATACGGCTCGGCCACCTGGGCGATGGTGATGGCGGTCTGGACCCTGGTTGGCGTTCCGGCTCTCTCGATCGCGTCGCGCAGCGCTAGCGCGTTGATGACTGTTGCCAGCATGCCCATGTAGTCGGCGTTCGCTCGGTCCATGCCCTCCGCCGCTGAGCTCAGACCTCTGAAGATGTTTCCGCCGCCAACCACAACCGCTACCTGGCAGCCCTCGCCATTGCCCTCGTGAATCTCGTTGGCGATCCGTTGCACCGTCTTGGGATCGATGCCGTAGCCAAGCTGTGGATCGGCGAACGCTTCGCCGGACAGTTTGAGTACAACGCGACGATCCACTACTCGGTCACTCCCTCCCCAACTCCGACACGAACAAAGCGGTTCACGCTGATGTTCTCACCCATCTGTGCTGACATCTGATCCACCATCTCACCGACCGTCCCATCGAATCTCTCCGAATTAACGAATGTTTGGTCGTAGAGAACGTAGTCCTCGTAGAACGAACCGATGCGACCTTCCACGATCTTGGGGATCACGTCATCGGGCTTTCCCTCGTTCCGAGCCTGGGACTCGATGAGTTGGCGTTCCTTCTCGATGGCATCGGCGGGAACATCGTCGCGCTTCACCCAGCTTGGACGGGCGGCGGCGATGTGCATGGCGATGTCGTTGGCAGCCCGTTGGAACTCCGCCGACTTGGCAACGAAGTCCGTCTCGGAAGCCAATTCGACCAATACGCCGAGAACCGGGCGATCGGCCTGACTATGGAGATAGGAACCAACGGCACCTTGGGTCTGGGCACGCTCCGATCGCTTACGGGCATCCGCCAAGCCCTGCTCTCGCAACAATTCCTGGGCCCGCTCGAAGTCACCGTCCGACTCCTCTAGGGCGCGCTTCGCGTCCATCATCCCGGCCCCGGTGGCCTTTCGTAGTTGCTGAACCTCTTGAGCGTTTGGCATTAGCCCTCGTCCTTATCTGCGTCTTTGGCCTCATCAGGAGAGTCTGACGAAGGCTCTGCGTCGGCTGGTGGGGCCGTCTCTGTCGCCGAGGTCTCTTCAGCCGCTGTCTCCGCGGGTGGGGTCGGTGCGGGTGGGGTCGGTGCGGGTGGGGTCGGTGCGGGTGGGGTCGGTGCGGGTGGGGTCGG
>JAOTWH010000248.1 GCA_029863035.1 Acidimicrobiia bacterium
CGATCTTTTCTGCCAGCCGCACGATCTGGTCGCGGAAGGGTCGGGCTCCGTTGCCTGCGATGATGACCGGCCGCTTGGCGTTGGTCAGCAACTCCACGGCCTGGCTTAGCTGTTCTTTGGGCGCGGCGATGTGGGGTAGGGCGATCCGCCCTTCTCTTGGCGTGGGTGGAGGGTTGTCGAGCCCGGGGAGCTCTTGGGAGTCATCAGGGAATATGAGGTGGGCCACGTCGCGATTGACAACGGCGTGCTTCACCGCAAGAGCAGCCAGGTCGGAGGCGTTGTGCGCGGTAAGCACGGTCTGGCTCCATTCGGCCACGGTGCTGAACGCCTCGGCCAGCGGCACCTCCTGGAAAGCGCCCGGCCCTAGAACCTGGGTTTGCACCTGCCCGGTGAGGGCGATGATGGGAACGCGATCGACCTTGGCGTCCCACAGCCCGGTGTAGAGGTTGGTGGCGCCGGGGCCGGCGATGGAGAAGCAGATAGCGGGGCGCCCAGTCAGCTTGGCGTAGCCAGATGCGGCGAAGGACGCTGCTCCTTCGTGGCGGATGCCAAAGTACCGAAGCCTTCCGTCATCCTCGGCCTTGCGGAAGGCCTCGGCCAGGCCCAGGTTCGAGTGACCCACCATGCCGAAGACAGTGTCGACGCCCCAATCTGTGAACACGCCCACCATCTGATCCATCATGGAGGGGGTATGGACGGGCACCGGCAGTTGTACGTAGAGGCCGTCGGGGCGCTCATCCACGGCGTAGGCGGTGGCAGCATCGCTGTAGCCGCTGGGTGGCTCGCCCGTGGTGGGGTTGTACTCGTAGCCGTGCCAAGGGCATATGAGGCAGTTGCCCTCGATCTGGCCCTCGCCGAGCGGTCCGCCCTGGTGGGGGCAGCGGTTGTCTAGGGCACCCCAGCCTTCGGCGGTTCTGGTGATCGCGAGAGCACGATCTGCCACTACCACCATGGCGACGTCGCCGGCCTCCATCTCTCCTGGTTCCACCTTGTGCCACTGGGTGGCCATTTCGTGGTCTTGTGTCATTGCGCCGCCCCTCCCTGCAATCGCAAACTAGCTGCGGCCCGCCCGGACTATCCAATAACCGAGCGCGAAAGGGCAATTCGGCCCATCACCGACCGACGTTGGGAGGCTACGGTCGAGAATATGGAGACTTCTGGCGAGGTCGTTGTGGCGTTCCTGGCGGCGGCGGGGCTAGGGGTACTGGTCGGCCTGCAGCGTCAACTAGGGCGCCAGCATGAGTCGATCTACGCCGGTGCCAGGACATTCGCCTTCTACGCGATGTGGGGCGTCGGTGCCGGGTTCTTGGGAGATCGCTACGGCACGGCTGCTTTCGTGGTGGCGGCCGCCGGGTTCGTGGCGGTAGTGGTTGCCGGGTACGCGGTTGGGTCGCGCCACACCGGCGACTGGGGCACGACTACCGAAGCTGCTGCGTTCGCCGTCTTCGTCACCGGGGTCTTGGCATGGGAGAGCGAGTTCGTGGCGGCCACTGCAGTCGCCATCGGCTCGGCCGCCCTTTTGCAGGCCAAGGAGTTCCTTCACTCGGTCTCCGAAAGGTTCTCGGAAGAGGACGTAACCGCGGTCTTGCAGTTCGGTGTGATCACTGCCGTGGTTCTGCCCTTGGTGCCGAACGAGGACCTCGGTCCGTTCGGCGCGTTCAACCCCTTCGAGATCTGGCTGATGGTGGTGTTGGTTTCGGCCATCGGATTGATTGGCTATGCCTCGCTCCGCATCCTGGGCGAGCGCGGCTTGGGCCTCACCGGCTTGGCCGGCGGATTGGTGTCGTCGACTGCGGTGACACTCGGTTTCAGC
The DNA here is from genome assembly GCA_029863035.1 of Acidimicrobiia bacterium. The sequence goes on from JAOTWH010000248.1 coordinate 1,814, forward strand.
CGATTATCGAAGGAAGCCGGCAGCCTGCGGACCATGATCGCAGCGGGGATCATCGGGGCGTCTGCTCTGATGTACCCCCGGGTGCTCATCGAAGCTCGGGTGGTGGCGCCCGAACTGGCCGCCGAAATGGTGGTGCCGCTGGTGGGCCTGGGGATTGCGGTGGGTGGCATCGCTGGGTTCTGGCTGTTGCGCCCTGATCCTCGAGCCGACCGGGCCGAGTCCGACGTGAAGTTCACCAACCCCTTGACCTTGGGCATCGCGCTCCAGTTCGGCGCCCTCTATGGGGTGGTCGTGTTCGCCGCCAAAGCGGTCATCGATCGCGTCTCCGAATCTTCACTTCTGGTGGTGGGTGCAGTGAGTGGAATCCTCGATGCGGACGCCATCACTCTCTCCATGGCCAACCTGGTGCGCGATGGGCTAGATCCTGCACCGGCCGCCAGGGCCGTCATGGCAGCGGTGGCGATGAACACCGTGGCGAAGGCCGGCCTGGTGTTCGTGCTGGGGAGCGCCGCACTGCGAAGGGCAGTTGGTGCGGTGCTGGTGAGCGCTGCCATCATTGCCGCCGCCAGTATTCCGTTCATCTAGCGGTCCGTGTCGTAAGTTCGTACTGATGTTGACGAGGCGTCAGGGGCGACGAGGGCCGGCAAGATTCTATGCATGACTTGCGACTCGGGACACTACGGCACCTTTTCTCAACCCAGAACCTGGGTTTTCGCTAAATTCGAGATCGAGAGAGGGAGCGGGGCTATGCGACTGACGAAGAACGCCGGCCGACGGAGGTCGAGGTTGTGC
>JAOTWH010000056.1 GCA_029863035.1 Acidimicrobiia bacterium
CGCCACAACCTCGACGAGATCGAATCCAGCATCGACCGATATCAGATCGTCGCCGATTTCCGGCGATCGGCGGTGGTCGGTGTGGCAACCGAAGACTGGCATCTCTACTCGCTGCAAGAGGCTCTTACCAACCATCAGGCCGGCGGCGACAACGTCGAGTTGCTGACAGCAGCGGAAATGCAGGCCCGGGTCCACTCTCCGACGTACCTGGGGGGCCTGATTCGTCACAACGACTCGGCGCTGGTCGATCCGGCCCGGCTGTGCTGGGGACTGCGAGCGGCGGCGGAGTTGTTGGGTGCCACGGTCTACGAACACTCCCCCGCTACCAACGTGAGCAGTAGTGGGTCGGCCCTCGCGATCGCCACGCCGGGAGGCGTCGCCACATCGCAACGGGCGGTGATGGCCACCAACGCCTACGCAGGCCCAGTGCGAAAGCCGCGTCGATACGTCGTTCCGGTGTACGACCACGTCCTCATGACCGAACCGCTGAGCAGCAAGCAGATGGCGTCGATCGGATGGCGAGAACGTGAGGGCCTGGCCGACGCGTCAAATCAGTTCCACTATTACCGCCTCAGCGACGACGACCGCATCTTGTGGGGCGGCTACGACGCCACCTACCACTTCAACAACGGCCTGCGCGCCCACCACGATCAGAGCGACCAAGTCCATGGCAAGCTTGCCGAGCACTTCTTCGGGACATTCCCTCAGCTGGAGGGGTTGAACTTCACCCACCGCTGGGGCGGGCCGATCGCCACCACAACGAGGTTCACCGCGACATGGGGCACCGCACACGATGGGAAGCTCGCCTGGGCGACGGGATACACCGGCCTCGGCGTCGGGGCCAGCCGCTTCGGCGCCAGGGTGGCGCTCGACCTCCTGTTCGGCCAGAGCACCGAGCGGACCGACCTGGAGATGGTGCGCGACAAGCCCTTCCCGTTCCCGCCAGAGCCGCTTCGCTGGACTGGGGTGCAGCTCACCCGAAAGGCGATCCAGCGGGCGGATCGTCGCCAGGGCAAACGAGGGCTCTGGCTGCGGCTGCTCGATCGCTTTGGTGTGGGATTCAACTCGTGAGCGACGACCGATACCGCAGTCGATCGTTCTGGCTCGATGACATGCCTGGCCCGCTCGACCCGCGCCCGCCGCTAGCGGGTGACAGCCAGGTCGACATAGCCATCGTTGGGGGCGGCTACACCGGGCTGTGGACCGCCTATTACCTGCTGCGGCTGGACCCGACGCTGCGGGTCCTGGTGATCGAGAAGGAGATCGTCGGCTTCGGCGCATCTGGACGCAACGGTGGGTGGTGCGTTGGTGAGCTGGCGGCCGGGCCAGATCGTCACCAAGAGGTCGCAGGCAATGACGCCGCTCGGCGCTTCCTGCACCAGCTCTTTGATTCGGTTGACGAGGTGGGGCGCGTAACGGAGGCAGAGGCGATTGACTGTCACTTCGCCAAGGGCGGCACGATTCGCCTGGCTCGAAACGCAGCGCAGCTCGCTCGCCAGCGCCAGGAAGTCGACCACCACCAGGGCGAGTTCGGGCTCACCGACGACGACGTCCGGCTGCTCGACGGGGATGAAGCCCGCGGCCACCTCAACGCCAGCGGGGTTATCGGCGGTCTGTTCTTCGCCCACGCTGCGGCGCTACACCCGACACGTCTAGTTCGAGGCCTGGGCGACGCGGTGGAGCGTCTCGGCGCCACGATCGCCGAGCAGACTGCCGCCACCGCCATCGAGCCGGGTCGGGTGGTCACCGACCGGGGCACGGTGCGAGCGGATGTGGTGGTGAGAGCTCTCGAGGGATACACGGCCAGCCTCGACAGTCACCGCCGCACGCTGACGCCGCTCTATTCACTGATGGTTGCCACCGAGCCTCTACCAGATGACGCCTGGGCCGAGATCGGACTGGCCGAGAGGCAGACGTTCGCCGACGACCGTCACATGGTCATCTACGGCCAGCGCACCGCCGATGGCCGCATCGCCTTCGGTGGTCGGGGTGCGCCGTACGGCTTCGGGTCCCGCATCGACCCGGCCATCGAGCGACGATCGCGTATCCACGACCTAATCGTCGCGACGCTTGTCGAACTACTGCCGTCGGTCAAGGACATGGCCATCACCCACCGCTGGGGAGGGGTGCTGGGCGTACCCCGCGACTGGTTCCCTTCGGTGGGTTTCGACCGCCAAAGTGGCGCCGCCTGGGCGGGCGGCTACGTAGGAGAGGGGGTTGCTGCTTCCAATCTGGCGGGGCGGACACTCGCCGACCTCATCACTGGCACCGATTCTCCGCGGGTCGATCTCCCCTGGGTGGGCCATCGCTCTCGCAACTGGGCGCCTGAACCACTCCGCTGGCTGTCGATAAACGGCGCCCTGCGCGTCATGGGGCTGGCCGACCGATCCGAGTCGCGTTCGGGGAAGGACTCCAGGTTGGCGAGGGGAATGTGGCGCTTCCTCCGCTGATCGCGCGGGTGTTGCGCTCGATACGATTGCGACCAGGATGACTGAGAGCTCCAACGCACCCGGTCCCCAGCTGCCGGACCGCACTCAGGTGCTGGTCATCGGAGGTGGCATCATCGGATGCAGCGTTGCATATCACCTCACGCGACGCGGCATCACCGACGTCACCGTCATCGAACAGGGCAAGCTCACCGGTGGCACCACCTGGCACGCCGCCGGCCTTGTCTCCCAGCTCAAGTCCTCCCACAGCCTCACCAGGTTGGCAACATATTCGGCTCGTCTGTTCGAGGAGCTCGAGGACGAAACAGGCCAAGCCACCGGCTATCGCACCCCCGGTTCGATCTCGGTCGCCTCCGACGAGGAGCGTTGGGAGGAGATCCTGCGGGGCGCGTCCATGGCCACCACCTGTGATGTCGAGACCGAGGAGATCGACCTCGATAGGGCCGCGGAGCTGTTCCCGCTCCTCAACACCGACGACCTCATCGGCGCCCTCTACATACCCCGCGATGGACAGACTTCTCCGGTGGATACGACCATGGCATTGGCTGCTGGGGCAAGGAAACGCGGCGCCCGCATCATCGAAGGGGTTGCGGTGGAGAAGCTGCTGACTGACGACGGCAAGGTGGTCGGGGTCGAAACCGAGCAGGGCCGCATCGAGGCCGAGACGGTGGTGTTGGCTACCGGCATCTGGACTCGGCAACTGGCAGCCACCATCGGGGTGAACGTGCCGCTCCAAGCCTGTGAGCACTTCTACGTCGTCACCGAGCCGCTCGATGGGGTGCCGCCCGGCATGCCCACCCTGCGCGACCCGAGCGGATACACCTACTTCAAGGAAGAGACGGGCAAGATCATGGCCGGGTTCTTCGAGCCGAGGGGCAAGGTGTGGAAACTCGACGGCATTCCCCGCGACTTCTCGTTTGGCACGCTGCCCGAGGACTGGGACCACGTTGGACCTATCTTCGAGCGGGCCATCCACCGCGTTCCAGCCTTGGGCGAGTGCGAACTCCAGCTGTTCTTCAACGGCCCCGAGGCGTTCACCCCGGATGGCGTCTACTACCTGGGTGAAGCGCCGGAGGTTGACGGCTGCTTCGTCGCCGCCGGGTTCAACTCTGTGGGCCTGCAGTCGGCCGGCGGAGTGGGATGGGTGCTGGCCGACTGGATCGCCGACCGTCACCCGCCGATGGACCTGTCTTCAGTGGACATCCGCCGCGCCTTTCCGTTCCAGGCCGAGCCCGAATACCTCGAAGAGCGGATCTCGGAGAGCCTCGGCTTGCTGTATGCCATGCACTGGCCCTTCCGCCAATACGAGAGCGCACGAGACCAACGCCTCTCCCCCATCCACGACCGCCTACGGGCGGCAGGCGCGGTGTTCGGTGAAGTGGCAGGTTGGGAGAGGCCTAACTGGTTCGCCCCCGACGGCCAGGAACGGGCCTACGAATACAGCTACGGCAAGCAGAATTGGTTCGAGGCGTCGGGAGTCGAGTGCGATGCGGTGCGCAATGCAGTCGGGTTCTTCGATCAGGCCTCGTTCACGAAGACCCGGGTCAAAGGCCCGGACGCGGCGGCCGCCCTCAACGAGATCTGCGCCAATCAGGTGGACGTTCCGGTCGGCAAGGCTGTCTACACCCAATGGTGCAACGACCGGGGCGGAATCGAGGCCGACCTGACGGTCACCCGCCTCAGTGAGGCCGATTACTTGGTGGTCGGGGCCGCAGTAACCGGCACCCGGGACCGAGCATGGCTGCGTCGCGGCTGTCGGGATCACGACGTCACGATCACCGACATCACCGACGAGGTCACGATGTTCGGCGTGATGGGCCCCAACTCCAGGGCACTTCTATCCGAGTTGACTCAGAATCCCCTCAACAGCGACCAATTCCCGTTCGGAACCGCCCAACACATCGAGCTAGCAGGACACGAGGTGCTGGCCATGCGGATGACCTACGAAGGCGAGCTGGGCTGGGAGCTCTACCTGCCATGGATGGAGGCGCCGGCCCTCCACGACGCCATCTTCGAGGCCGGGGCCAGCCATGGGCTTCGCTACGCCGGGTACCACGCCATGAACACCTTGCGACTCGAGGCGGGCTATCGCCATTGGGGCCACGACATCACAGACGAGGACACCCCGGTCGAGGCTGGGCTCGGCTTTGCGGTGGCATGGGACAAGCCATCGTTCAGGGGTCGCGAGGCACTCCTGGCCCAGCGCGAGGTCCCCCGCACCAAGCGCCTCATCCAGTTCCGCTTGGAGGATCCGGATCGGCTGCTCTATCACGATGAGCCCATCTATCGCGACGGCGAGCTAGTGGGCCGCACCTCTTCCGGCATGTGGAGCTACGTCGAGAATCGATGCCTGGCAATGGGCTATCTCAACAATCCCGACGGCGTCACCAAGGATTGGCTCGATTCAGGCAGCTTCGAGATCGAAGTGGCCACAGAACGCATCCCGGCTACCGCGTCCGTTCGATCCTTCTACGACCCCGATAGCGAGCGCATCCACCTCTGACGGCTTAGCGCTCCCGCTGGAAGGCCAGTTCTTTGTCGTCTTGATCGGCGTCCATCTCGCGGGCGTAACGGTGCCCGGAGTACACCGCAGTGGCGATGGTGCCCGGAGCGTTGCAGTCGCCGATGCGCTGGATATCCATGCGGTCCGCCAGTGCGTGGTACAAGGCATCCTGAGGAAGCCGAGAGGTGACCATCACCACGCCTTCCGCCGCCACCTCTCGGGTGTCGCCGGTGTAGATGCTCTCCAACACCGCGGAAGCCTCGTTCACACCGGCCAGCGAGATCCCGGTCTCGAGCACAACACCCAGCTGCATGAGCCTCTGCTGGATTCGGTACTGCTCCTCGGTGAGCGTGGTCCAGGTCGACACCTCGTTGGCCGGCGTCGCCAGCGTCACCTCGCATCCCGCCAGCTGGAGGGTCTCGGCGATGATGCCCCCCATGTAATAGTGGTCGTCATCGAACACCACCACGGGGCCCGGCGGCCGCACCCCGGCCATGATGTCGTCCGGCGTCATCACGTTGGACCCCTCCCAGCCCGGCACCGGTTCCTCCAGCAAGCGCCCGGTTCCTTCGCGGCGCCACTTGGCTCCGGTCGCAATGGCTACGCGATCGGCCCCGAACTCGAGGATCTGCTCCTCGTCCACCACGCTGTCCAGGTAGAACTCGACGTTGGGCAGCTTGGAGATCTGGTTGAGGCGCCAATCCCTGACCCGACCCCATTCGGCCAGCCCGGTGAGCGAGGATTCGAGCGCCACCCGCCCTCCCAGCTCGGAGCGCGCTTCGGCGATCGTGACCTGGTAGCCGCGCTTGCCAAGCGCCACGGCAGCTTCCAGACCGGCGGGGCCGCCACCAACGATGAGAACCGATGCGTCGGAGCCCTTGGCGGGGATGCGCTCGGGGTGCCAGCCCTTGCGCCACTCCTCCCCCATGGTTGGGTTCTGGGTGCACCGAATCGGAGTGCCGGTCTGATCTCCGGTGTAGCAAATGTTGCATCCGATGCACTCCCGGATCTCGTCGTCACGACCCTCGGCGATCTTTTGCGGAAGGAAGGGGTCTGCGATCGAGGGGCGAGCTGCGCCGACCAGGTCGATCACGCCTTGGCGAACCAAGCGCAGCATCGTCTCGGGTGAGGTGAAGCGCCCAACGCTCACCACCGGCTTTTGGGTGACTCCCTTCACCCACGACATGGTGGCCTCGAGGCTGGCCTCCTTGACGAATCGCGAGGTCCCCATCTCGAAGGTGTAGTCGTGAACCGTGATGTCCCACAGGTCGGGGAGATCAGCCAACAACTCGAGCATGGCCCTTGGCTCTGCGGTGTCCTGATCGTCATCCTCCCCGCCCGAGCTAGCGGAGAAGCGAACTGCTACAGCGCAGGTATCGCCCACAGCTTCCTTGGTCTCCTCGATCAGCTCCCGCAACAATCGGGCACGGTTCTCCAATGACCCGCCGTACTCATCGCTTCGTTGGTTCGAGGGCATGAGGAACTGGCGAAGCAGGTACCAATGCGCCGCGTACACGTAAACGATGTCGAAACCAGCCTGCTGGGCCCGCTTGGCCGCCTCCAGGTGCCAGGTCTTCAGTTGTTTGATGTCGGCCTTGTCCATGGCCCGGGTCTGGACTGGGTCCCACACCCCGGCCGGTCGGGAAAACGTTCCCAACGGCACTTCCCTGGAGTAGTGGTTGGCACTGGCGGCGCCGCCGTGCCACAACTCGACGCCGGCCAAGGCACCATGGGCATGGATCTTCTCGACCGTGAGCCCCAGCGCCCGCACGTCGTTGTCGTCCCACAGCGAGGCAGACGGATAGGGCTCATCGTCCGACGACGGGTGAATCGAGCAGTACTCGGTGCACACCGTGCCCCAGCCCCCCTCGGCCTTCACCCCGCGCAGCCCGGCCAGGCTCTCCGGACGCCGGTACCCCATGCCGGTGCAATGCGGGACCTGATAGAAGCGGTTGGGCGCAGTGACCGGCCCAATCTGAACAGGCTCAAAAAGAACGTCGAACCGAGGATCGCGCGGCATCTAGGTCCTCCGCGTTAAGCAAGCTGGGAGGGGCCGGTCCCAACGGACCGACCCCTCCCTCTTCTTGCCTTGAGACTCAGCGTCTGGGGAGTCAGAGCCTTGCCTAGCTCTTGGCTGCCGAATAGGCATCGGCGTAATAGGTGCCGAAGTCGCCGAGGTCCTCGAAGAACTCGAGCCTGTCCCTCACCTCTTGACTCGGGTAGATGGACGGGTCTTCAAGGATCTCTTCATAGATGAACTCCTCCGCCGCCGCGTTGGGGCTGGCGTAGTAGTTGTAGTTGGTCAACTCACCTCCGTTGAACCCGTCGAGGATGAAGTTGATGAACGTCTGTGCCGAGCACGGATGCTCCACGGTTGAAGGTATGGCGATGGTGTCTACCCACGCCGCCGCTCCTTCAGTGGGGATGGCGTAGCCGAAGTCCTCGTAGGCGTCGTAGTCGTCGGTCGAGGCCTCGTCGTATGCGGCCAGGAAGTCGCCGTTCCAGCCTTGTGACACCACGGTCTCGCCGCTGGTCAGCAGATCCCAGTAGCCGGCCGAGGAGAACGCTGCGAGCCGGTCCTTGGTCTCCTTAATCAGGGCGGCGGCCTCGTCGACCTCGGCGGGATCCGTCGAGTTGATGGAGTAGCCCAGGTAGATAAGGGCCGCACCCATCGTCTCCCGCTCGTCGTCGAGCAGCGAGATGAATCCAGTGTTGGCGGCGCTCATCTCCGGGTCGAAGATGACGCCCCACGACACGCCGTTCTCATCGTCGATCGAGCCGTATGCGTAACCGATGCCCGTGGTTCCCCACTGGTACGGAGCCGAGTACTGATTGCCCGGGTCATAGGGCAGAGCGGTGAACTCGGCAGCGATGTTCGAAAGGTTGGGTATCGCAGCGGGGTTGAGCTTCACCAACAAACCCGCATCTTTCATGATCGACACCATGTAGTCGGATGGCACCACAACGTCGTAGCCGACGCCGGCATCGATCTGGGCCAGCATCGTTTCATTGGAGTCGTATTCGGTGAGCACCACACTGACGCCGGACTCCTCTTCGAAGGCGGCGAGCAGGTCGGTCACTTCGAACTCCTCAGCCAACGAACCGGTGGGTATGTACTCACTCCAGTTGTACAGGTTGAGGTCGCCGTCGGTCTCCCCCAGCTGGCAGGCGTCGGCCGCCGCCTGGACACCCGCAGCCGGGGCCTCGGTGCCCGGGGCCTCGGTCGCCGGGGCCTCCGTCCCGTTTGTCGTGTCCCCCGTGGTCGCCGCAGAATCATCATCCGAGCAGGCGGCGGCAAGCAATGCCAGGGCCATCAGCAGCATCAATAGTCTTTTCATTCGGTCTCCTTCTAGTTGTCTCCTCGACGTTGGATCGCCAGCGATGCAAATACGAGAATCATGGATGCAACGACCATAAGCGTAGATACGGCGTTGATCTCGGGCGTAACAGAGCGTCGGATGAGCCCGAAAACGTGGACCGGAAGCGTTGTCGACCCAGGTCCCTGAACGAAGCTGGTAATGACGACATCGTCCAACGACAGCGTCAGCGCAAGTAGCGCCCCGCCCAGAACGCCGGGCATGATGAGCGGCAGCGTCACCCGGCGGAAGGTCTGCCAGCGAGTGGCATAAAGGTCGGCCGCGGCCTCCTCCATGGAGGGATCCATGTGGGCCAACCTGGCTCGGACCACGATGGCCACGAACGAGATGTTGAAGGCGATGTGCGCCAAGATGATCGAAGGTCGGCCCAGCGGCAACCCGATCTGGGTAAACCACAACAGAAGCATCACTGCCATCGTCACATCGGGGATGATGACCGGCAGGTAGAGGACCGCATCGAACGTACCGCGGCCAACCCACCGCTTGTAGCGATCGATGGCCAGCGCCGCCGCCGTGCCCAACACGGTGGCGATGATCGTCGACCACAACGCCACCCACAGTGTGTTCCGGAGCGTGGCCAGCAGCTGTTCGTTGCCTGCCATCCGCTCGTACCAACGGAGGGAGAATCCGCCCCAGACCCCAACGTTGCCGGCGCCCGAGAACGAGAACACGATGACCACCAGGATCGGCAGGTAGAGGAACGCGAACACGAACCAGCCGTTGAATGAGAGCCAGCGGTCCATTCTCGAGCGCCGTGCGCCGGCTTGCTGCACCGTCATATCGTCCTCGCCCCGGTGCGGAAGTAGATGATGGTCGCCCCCAGCATGACTATCAGGATCGCCCCGGACAGCGCCGAGCCGAACGGCCAATTGCGCGCTGCACCGAACTGGGTAACGATGTAGTTGCCTAACAGTGTGGTCTTGGCCCCGCCCAGGATGTCTGGTGTCACGTAGGCGCCCAGGCTGGGAATGAACACGAGGATCGAGCCGGCGATGATTCCCGGCTTGGACAACGGCAGTGTGATCTTGAGGAAGGCCTTGGTACCCGAGGCATAGAGATCTCTTCCGGCCTCGACCAGGCTCCAATCGATGCGCTCGATGGCTGCATAGAGGGGCAGCACCATGAATGGCAGATAGCCATACAGAAGACCGAGGAACACGGCGGGTTCGGTAAAGAGCATCCGGCCCCACAAGCCGGTCATCTCACCGAGCTGGGTGATGTAGCCGTCCGAGTCGAGCAACATCCGCCAGGCGTAGGTCCTCACCAGGAAGTTCGACCAGAACGGAATGAGAACGAGGATCAGCAGGATGGTGCGAGTGCTCTGCTTGGGCCGGGTTGCGATCCAATAGGCGAACGCGTATCCGATCACCAGACAGAAAACCGTGTTTAGGGTCGCTATCCACAGAGAGCGACCCACGATGGTGCGTACTACCGGATCGGTGAGCCCGGTCCATCCGTCGACGTTCCAATTCTCGAGTTCCGGCCTGCCGGTCCGACTTCTACTGGCAAAGGAGAACACGAACACGATGAACAGCGGCAGTACGAAGAAGAAGATCAGGTACGCGTAGGCGGGGACGGCGGTGAGAAACCCGCGCCACGACTGGCGACGTTGGGCCGCCCGCTCCAGCTTCGGGTTGACCGCCACTTCTTCAGTGCTGTTGGACAAGGTCATTCGGCCAGCGCCGTTGCTGATTCCGGATGGAAATCGACCACCACTTCGTCGCCGACCTCCCAGCGCCTCATCACGGGGAGGTTCTCGACGCGGACGTCGAACGATCCCGAAGCTCCGATGTCGACCTCGTAGAACAGGGATTCCCCGTAGAACGTCCTGCGCGCCACGGAGCCCTTCAGGATGTTGCGGTCCGGCGGGACCTCGGACACGTCGGCGAAGAGATGGAGTTTCTCCGGGCGCAGCGAGAGAGTGACCGGCGTCCCCGGGCTGGCGTCGGTCTTGGATTGCACGATCTCCCCACCGGCTAGCCGCACCGAACCAGACTCCACAACGTGGGCAGGGAGGAAGCTCATGTCGCCCACGAAGCTGGCCACGAACATGTTGGCGGGCGACTCGTAGATGTCCTCGGAACTACCCACCTGCACCAGCTTGCCCTCGTTCATGACGCCGATCCGATCCGACATGGTGAGCGCTTCCTCTTGATCGTGGGTCACGTAGATGAACGTGATGCCGACGTTCTTCTGGATGTCCTTCAACTCCAGCTGCATCGTCTCGCGAAGCTTGAGATCGAGGGCACCGAGCGGCTCGTCGAGGAGCAGAACCTTGGGTCGATTGACGAGAGCACGAGCCAACGCCACTCGTTGCTGCTGGCCGCCGGAGAGGGCGAGGGGTCGTCGAGCGTTCAGCCCGCTGAGGCGCACCAGATCGATGGCCTCGTTGACTCTCTCGCGTTCGGTCGATTTGTCGACTCCCTGCATGCGCAGCCCGAACCCGACGTTCTGTTCCACGTTCATGTGAGGGAACAGGGCGTAGGACTGGAACACCGTGTTGACCGGCCGCTTGTTGGGTGGTCGCAGCCCCATCTCCTCGCCGAAGATGCGAATGCTGCCGTCGGTTGGGTACTCCAGCCCAGCAATCATTCGCAGCGTTGTGGTCTTGCCACATCCCGAAGGCCCCAGGAGCGAGAAGAACTCACCATCTCGGATTTCGAGGTCGACGTCATCGACTGCGACGACATCTTCGCCGAACCTCTTGGTGACACCATGAAGGCCGACCGCTGCCGCGTTTTCACTCACCGACAGTGTGCGAGCCGTGTGCAGCCGTCACCCATGGTTGATCATCACGTGCTTGACCTCTGTGTAGTGATCCAGCGAATAGGCCGACATGTCCTTGCCGTAGCCAGAGTGCTTGAAGCCGCCATGGGGCATCTCGGACACGATGGTGATGTGATCGTTTACCCACACGGTTCCGAAACGCAATGCTTTCGTCATCCGCATGGCTCGGCCCACATCGCGCGTCCACACCGATGCGGCGAGCCCAAAGTCGACATCGTTCGCCCAGTCGAGAGCAGCGGCTTCGTCGCCGGCGTTCTGCACCGTGAGCACCGGCCCAAAGACCTCCTGCTGGATGATCTCCGAGCGCTGATCGGCGCCTGCGACGAGGGAGGGCTG
>JAOTWH010000282.1 GCA_029863035.1 Acidimicrobiia bacterium
AGCCTTCTCCAACGAGATGCCGATTTGGCTCAATGTCTGGGACCGCCACGACGTGGTCTCGTTCCCGGTGGGCGGCCTTTACCACGCTGGGAATGCGGTGCGAGACCTGTACCCCGACTTCAGTAACTGGCCGCCAAGAGCCCATGGCCGCTACTGGAAGAGCCGCAAGGTGCATGAGGCACTCGCCCAACACTGGCGGGCTTGATAAAGGAGCCCCGAACCTAAGGTGGCTCCGTGGAATCTGAGGCCCCAACCACCCCCGTCTGCTACCGCCATTCCGATAGGCCAACCCGCATTTCGTGCTCGAGCTGCGGCAAACCCATCTGCCCGGATTGCACGGTCGATGCCGCGGTGGGTCAGAAGTGCCCAAATTGTTCCGCTCCTGAAGGGCGACACCGCACCGTCCAAGTGCGAAACACCTGGGGCGTCAACTTCGGCGTCACACCCATCACGCTCACGCTGATCATCATCAACGTGGCGATCTTCGTGATTGGATCGATCTCGCCGGAGGCCGACAACTGGTTGATCGAGAATTGGGCCTTGGTCAAACAATTCACGGCTCAGGGAGAGTGGTGGAGAATCCTCACTGCCGCCTTCCTGCACGGCGGGGTGTTCCACCTCTTCATAAACATGTATGTGCTCTACCTGCTGGGAGCCAACCTGGAACGCGGGGCCGGATCTGGTCCCTTCCTGACCCTGTACCTGGCGGCTGCGGCCGCCGGCGGGGCGGTTTCCCAGCTCACCGACCCGAGCGCCGGTGGAGTCCGGTTGGTCATCTCGGTTGGTGCCTCGGGAGCGATATTCGGTCTATTCGGCGCTTGGCTATCGGCTTCGTATCGACAGCGACACACGCCGGCAGGACGCGCCATGTTCAATCAGTTCTCCATTCTGTTGCTGATCAATGCAGCTATCCCGTTCCTGGTGCCGCGGATCGACTGGCGCGCCCACCTTGGTGGATTCGTGGCCGGGGTTGTCATCCATCAGCTGTGGACTCGCCTGAGGGAGGACTCCACCCGCAATGCACCACGGCGGATCGTGATCGCAGCTCTAGTCGGGCTGGTGTCGGCGCTTGCCGTCATCGTCCTGGCCTAGCCGCCAGACAACTCGCCCTACTCTCCAAGGGTGGATCCCGAGAAACCGCTCAGCAGCGACGACCTGATCAAGCAGGCCCGCCAAGATCTCGAGGCGGTGAAAGACGACATGCTGCCTTCCTCGAAGGAGATGACAAGGGCGGCCAACGAAACGCCGACGCCCACCGAGATCGAGCAGAGCCTGGCGGCCGACCTGGCCGCCTTGGGGCAGATCGAGTCCGAGCTCGACGAGGTCACCACCCCGCCCGAGGTCGACTTCGCTCCTCCCGAACCGGCGCCGCCCCGGCGGGTCTCTCGGGGCGATCACACCCCGGCGAACGTCGACGGCCCCGTCCAAGCAACGGCCCCGCCTCGAAGCGACACACCGACCTGGCGACGCTTCTTGTGGCTCATTCCGGTGGTGGTGGTTGGAGTGAGCTTCCTTGGCTCGATCTTCGAGAACACGGGCACCGACGACCCCGTCGTCGAAGCGACCGCGCCGGCCATCTTCGCCGGAGACTGCTTCGACAACCCAGGTGGGGTCATCGCGCCAGCCGACACAAGGGATTGCTCCGAACCTCACGACTTCGAAGTCTTTGCCATCTTTGATCAAGACGACGCGCCCGACGCGACGCAGGGCGACCAATGCCTGGGACCCTTCGAGGAATACGTCGGCACCGCCTACTTCGAATCCGAGTTGTGGCTGACTTGGCTTCCGCTTGAGGATTCTCCGTCAGGCTTCGCCTGTCTGGTTTACGAATCACCAGATGCAGGCCAATCCGCCAGCCAAGTCACCGGAACACTGCGCAACTCGAACCGCTAGGCAGACGGCGGTACCGACCCCTTGGAAGAGTTGGCGACAATGCGCCACACGCCAAGTGCCACAACAGCTCCCACGATCGAGCCGATGAGCCCGGCGCGGCGAACAGAGAAGATGGAGCCGGGGCCGATGAGGTTG
>JAOTWH010000249.1 GCA_029863035.1 Acidimicrobiia bacterium
CGATGACGCCGGCGCCGAGGCTGCGCTGCGCGGCTTCGAGCAAAGCATGCCGGGTGACCTCGACATGCGGGTGGCGATGATGCCCGAGGGTATGGATCCCGCCGACCTGGTCGCCAACGGTGAGCTGGACGCGTTGCGCAAGGCGGTCGAGGAGTCCCAGCCGCTGATGCAGTTCCGAATCGAGCGTGAGCTAAGCCGCCACGATCTCACCGAGCCCGAAGCACGTATTCGAGCCGCCCGGGCCGCGGCGGAGGTGGTGGCGCGCCATCCAGATCGGTTGGTGCGCCAGGAGTACGCCGTTCAGGTGTCGCGCACGACCGGGGTGGGATTGGCCGACATCGAATCCGTTGTGGAGGCGGCCGCTCGGAGACGCAATGCCGCACGACCGAGTGCCCCAGTCGAGAGCCCCCCGGTCGCCCGCGATCGCACGGAGCAAGAGCTGCTGAGAGCCATGCTGGCCAACCATGAAGGCTTGGCCGCACTTGACATCGACAGTTCCATGTTGACAGATCCAGACCATCGCACGGCATTCGAGCTTTTGTCGGCAGCCATCAGCGGCCTCAAACCGGGGGAGGCGCCCGACCTGGGAACGCTGCTAGGCGCCGACGATTCCGCGCTGGGAGGCGAGTTACGGGCTTTGGCCCTCGACGATCGCCCATTGGCCGACCCACAAGAAGTTCTACAAAGGCTTCAGGTAGCGGGCCTAGAACGCCGAATCCAAGAGTTACGGCATCGGTTAGAGAGTTCGCCCCCTGGCTCACAAGAGTCTTCTGAGGCGCTGGCCGAGTTGATAGGTTTGGAAAGACAACGCCACGAGCTCGGAGGCCAGGAGTGAATGATCAGGTAGGCGCCGTCTACAAGGACCTCATGTCAAGGGCGCGTCAACGCGGCTTCGTGGTGATGGCCGAAGTCCAACAGGAGCTAGAGGAGGTCAAGGCCCCAGCCGAAGCCTTCGACGAGGTCTACGACCAGCTTCGCAAGGCAGGCGTCACGGTCCGCGAGGACGGTCCAGACATCTCCGATTCCGTGGTGGCGGCCAACGACGACGTGGCGGTTTCCGATCCGGTTCGGATGTACTTGCAGGAGATCGGCCGCGTGCCGCTGTTGACCGCCCAGCAAGAAGTCGAGCTGGCCATGGCCATGGAAGCCGGTCTTCGAGCCGAGGAGAAGCTCGAAGCCGATGAGGGTGAACTAGGTGTCGAAGAGCGGATCATCTTGGAGCGCAACGCCCGCCAGTCCGATCGCTCCAGAAAGCGACTGGTCGAGGCCAACCTCCGGCTGGTGGTGTCCATCGCCAAGAAGTACGTCGGCCGCGGCATGTCGCTGCTCGACCTCATTCAGGAGGGCAACCTCGGGCTGATGCGAGCAGTTGAGAAGTTCGACTACCGCAAGGGTTTCAAGTTCAGCACCTATGCCACGTGGTGGATTCGCCAAGCCGTGACTCGCTCGCTTGCCGACCAGGGCCGCACTATCAGGGTTCCGGTGCACATGGTGGAGACCATCAACAAGCTGGCCCAGGCACAGCGCAACCTGATGCAGGATCTTGGTCGCGAGCCCACCATCGAGGAGATCGCCATCGACCTCGAGCTAGAGCCGGAGAGAGTGTCGGAGTTGCGGCGCATCGCCATGGATCCTGTCTCCCTCGAAGCTCCACTGGGAGAGGAAGGTGACTCAACCCTGGGCGACTTCGTGGAAGACGTCGATGCCGAGGTACCGGTGGAAGCGGCCTCGTTCAAGCTGCTTCAGCAGTACCTATCGCTGGCGCTGGAGGGTCTCAACGATCGCGAACGCCAAGTCGTGATCATGCGCTTCGGTCTCGAGGACGGAAAGGTGCGCACGCTGGAGGAGGTGGGTGACCACTTCAGCGTCACCCGGGAACGGGTGCGACAGCTGGAGACGAAGGCGCTTGCCAAGCTGCGTCAACCGCAACGCGCCAAGCGGCTCGAGGGCTACCTGGACTCTTAGCGCTCGGCTACCTCACGAGCCTTACGGGCCGCCGCGTCGAACCCGTCGCTGAGAACGTCCCTGGCCCGTTCGGTGGCGATGTCGGCCACGGCTTTGCTCTTAGTCCCAAGGCGCTGCACCTGGTCGTTCGACATGCACCCGTCGCACCAGCTCCGGATCTGTTCGTAGCGTTCCCGCCCGGCCTTTGACCCCAGTACGTAGCCCGCTCCGAAACCGATCACTAAACCTGTTTTGAATCTCATACGATGATTCTGCCACATGGCGGGTGGTATTATCCGCCGCCTTCCGGGGTAGCTCAATCGGCAGAGCAACGGACTGTTAATCCGTAGGTTGTGAGTTCGAGTCTCACCCCCGGAGCGCGTTTGACCGGGCTCGCGACCCCGTGATCGTGTCTCCCTTCGGTCGACCCTCGACTCCTTTCCAGCCCTGATCGGGCTGGACGTCGCCTCGATCGTGCCTCGCTGCGCTCGGCGCCCCACTGTGTGGTTGTGAGTTCGAGTCTCACCCCCGGAGCGCGTTTGACCGGGCTCGCGACCCCGTGATCGTGTCTCCCTTCGGTCGACCCTCGACTCCTTTCCAGCCCTGATCGGGCTGGACGTCGCCTCGATCGT
>JAOTWH010000250.1 GCA_029863035.1 Acidimicrobiia bacterium
GGAGCCGGCGACGATCAAGGGCATCCCAGCCCGATTGGAGGACAGGGCATGGAGATCACCAAGGACACCAAGGTCTCGGACATTCTGCGTGAGTACGGCGACATCGCCGAGGTGATGGAGTTGTTCGGGATCAAGCGGGTAGGCGGCTACAGCTTGCGCAAGTACATCACCAAGGCCCTCACGGTGGAGCGGGCTGCCAAGGTCCATCGCGTGCCGCTCGACGACTTCCTCGAAACACTGCGCACCGCCGTCGGACAAATGCCGAATCCCTGAGGGGAGCCCTGGCGCGGGTGGAGGTCGGCTTCATTCGCATGCGGCATCAACCCGGTTGGCGAAGGACGAGCCTGGCTCGACCAACTCAAGGCGCTGGTCCTGCACTCGGAGCGTCACTGTCGGTTGGTGGGAGGTCGAGTTCTTGTGCGCGGCGTAGCCAGCGGGCGAGATCCCTTGGTGTGATGAGCCCGATCACTTTGTCTCCATCGAGGACGAGCACCCGTTGTGATTGGGCGGTCTCGAGTTTGTCGATGACGTTGTCCATGGGGTCGTGGGCAGCCACGGTGCACTCGGAGGAGAGGGGTTCCATGACTTCGTGAGCCGTCCGGGTTGTCCACGCAGTGATGGGTACTTTGCGTATTGCTCGAAGCGTGAGGATTCCGATGGTGCGGCCGTCGTCCTGAACAGGGAAGGCGTTGTAGTCATAGCGCATGAAGTAGTCGTCGACGGCCTCCTTGAGAGTCATGTCAGCCGGGACGTCGACGAAGTCCCGGGTGGTCACGTCGATCGCTTCGATGCCACGGAGTAGACGACGAATCCGGAGCTGGCTGTAGGACAGTTGGGCAGCCTGGTTGAGGAACCATCCGATTGCTGCGAGCCATAGCCCGCCCACGAAGCCTCCCACCAGCACTTCGAAGACGCCGACGCCGATGAGGAAGTACCCGAACAGCTGACCCGCCTGGGAGGCGATGCGAGTTGCAATTACCACGTCGCCGGTCCGCTCCCAGACCAGGGACCGCAGGAGCCTCCCTCCATCAAGCGGGAAACCGGGTACGAGGTTGAATACTGCGAGGATCAGGTTGATCCAACCGAGTCGGCCGATGGCAAAGGCCAGCTCGTCCGGGAGCACGTCGCTGAGGAGCTCAACGAATGTCCAAAGCATCGCGGCGATTGCTGCACTCGTGACCGGTCCGACGGCAGCGATGACGAACTCGTCGCGGGGCTGCTGGGTATCCAGCTTGGCGTGGGTGGCACCTCCGAATAAGAACAGAGTGATGCCACGGACCTCAACGCCACGGCCCTGGGCCACAACGGCATGGGCCAGTTCGTGGAGCAGCACCGAAGCGAAGAACACGGTGGTCATGACCCCGGCAAGTCCGACCAGGGCGCCAGTCGAGGTCTCCGCGAACTCTTGCTCCAAAGTGAGGAAGAAGCTGTAGCCCACGAGGAAGAAGATGAATGTCCAAGTCGGGTCGATCCGGATTTCGATCCCGGCGATTCGACCGACCTTCCATCCCTCGAGGCTCAACATGGGGCACCTCGACTCCATTGTCAGTTGCAGCTCCCCGTCTGTGTAGTGAAGAAGGACCCCATTCTTTCGCCCTCGCACCCCGATGGCCCTTCGACCCGGGCCCTGCGAGACATCGCGTGACGCGCCGTCGTCAGGGTCGGTACGCTGAACTGATGAGGCGCTGGGCTTGGCTGCTGGCAGTGCCGCTGCTCATCTGGGCGTGCTCGGGTGACGGCACGGAGCCGCCCACCGCGGCCGCTCCCTCTTCCGCCACTGCTGCCGACGATCCCTTTGCCGAGAGCCGGGAGCACATGGTGAGCACCCAGATCGAGGGGCGGGGGGTCGACGATTCGAGCGTGCTCGCTGCGATGCGCACCACTCCCCGTCATGCCTTTGTCCCCGCCGAGTATGTGAGCCAGGCCTACGAGGACCACCCGCTGCCCATCGGGTACGGGCAAACCATCTCCCAGCCCTACATCGTCGCCATCATGAGCGCAGCGCTGGACACCGAGCCCGGGGACAAGGTGCTCGAAGTAGGCACCGGGTCCGGTTACCAGGCAGCGGTGCTAGCCGACATGGGACTCGGCGTCTACACCATCGAGATCGTTCCCGAGCTCGCCACCGAGGCCGCCGCCCGACTCGCCGATGTGAGCTACGACCAGATCACCACGCTCACTGCCGATGGCTATTGGGGCTGGCCCGACCAAGCTCCCTTCGACGCCATCATCGTGACCGCCGCCCCCGACCACGTCCCACAGCCACTGGTGGCGCAGCTGGCCCCGGGGGGCCGGATGGTGATACCGGTGGGGCCGGTGGGAGCGGTCCAGACCCTTTGGAGGTTCACCGTCGACGACGATGGCGAGCTGCTGGCCGAGAACCTGGGCGGCGTCTCCTTCGTCCCCTTCACTCGGGCACAGGACTGAGGATTCGGGTCTCCTCCGGAGCAGATCGGGGCACCAGCAAGGCGCATGCGCCGTAACAGGCGGCACCGGCCAGCATCACAAAGGCGAACCCAAAGGTGAGCGCCAGCAACGCCGCCGCCACCGCGCTGATCACCGACATCACCC
>JAOTWH010000251.1 GCA_029863035.1 Acidimicrobiia bacterium
GGCGCTCAGGTGCCTCGAAGGTCTGGTCGGTCAGCTCCGCAGCTCGGATGCGATCCACCCGGAAGACTCGCTCCGCGTTGGCCAGGCGGCAGAAACCGGTTACATACCAGTTACCCAGAGTGGTGAATACTGACCACGGTTCGATGTCTCTCTCTGTCGTCTCTCCACTGGCCAGGCCCGTGTAGACCAGTTTCACTACCTGATGGCCGGACACAGCCGTGCGTAGCTCCGCCAGATGGTCTGGCTCGGCGGCCAGCTCCACGACGAGCGAGTCCTTGTTGTCCCCTAGAAGCGCTTTGGTCAGCTTGGCGACACCCTGCTCCAACGCCTTAGGCGTGTGACCCGAACCGAGCATCGCCATGCCTGCTGCCAGCAGCGTCAGCGCCTCAGTCGGGTTGAGTCGCAGCGGGGTGGCGAAGTAGTTGGCCAGGTCGACCACGACCTCGTCTTCGTCTATGAAGGCCTCCATCAGCTCTCCAGGGCCGTACCCAGGCAAACCGCATACGAACACGAGGTTGAGGTCCTGAGCCAGTTCCCGCTCGCCCGAGTATCCGAAGCGCTCGGTTACCTCGGTCACCGTCGCGCCAGGATGCGCTATCACCCACGGCAGCATGGAAAGGATGCGCGACAAGCGCTGGGCCGTCTTGGGACTAGTCACTGGTGGCACCAACTGTCGCGGTGAGCTGTGATCGCAGGTGGGCAGGACTAGTTATCTCCGCTTGATCCTCGAACGCCAACATCCAGCCGATGAACGCGTCGGGATTGGCCACTGGCATGGTGACCGTCAGCCCGCCGTCTGCGCTTTCCTCCACCTTGGCCGACGACCCCAGTTGGCGTCTGGCCCACCACGCGACAGATGCATCAAAGGTCACTGTCGCCTCGATGTCCGCCTCTCCCACCTCCCACGGCGTTGCCGAGATCGCTTTGGATGCCCTAAAGCCCTTGGGTCGCTCGAAAGCGTTGCCATTCTCCGATGTCATCAGATCCTGAGCCCGGTCGACCCGGAACGAGCGCACTTCTTTCGCGCTGTGGTCGTGACCAACCACATACCAATGGCCCATGCGGTGAACGAGCCCATAGGGATCCACCTGCCGCTCCTTGTCGCGATAGGTGAAGACCAGCGTGCGCCGTTCGGTGACGGCGGCGAAGGCGGTTCCGAGATCGTCGGCGGAAACTCCGAGATCGGCCGCCAGCGGCTCCCCCGCTGCCGCCATCGGAGCTCCCCCAAGCTTGAATATCGCCCCAGCTCCTGGCGCCTGACCACCGATGCGAACTACCTGCGCCGCCAACCACAGTGCGGCGCGCTCTTCGTCGGTGAGGCCTGGATCTGTGAAGCTGTAGTCATCCGGAGGAACGACGTACCCGTACTCGACCTCCCACGAATCGGTGGCCTCGAGGTGCAAGGGCACTCCCAGGCCCCGCAACAGGTCCTTGTCCCGCTCGAACATGCGGCGGAAGGCATCGTCGTTGCCCTGGTCGTAGCCGGCGACGGTGTTGCGAATTTCGTCGGCCGAGACTGGACGGCCGACGGTTAGGAGGAAGGCGAGCAGGTTGATGAGCCGCTCGATGACGTTCTGCATGCGACGCGAGCGTAAGTGGCTCTAGCGCACTATTGAAGGACCTAGGTCGAAGGATGAACATCGACGAACCGGGTGCGAGGAACGAGTCACGAGAAACGAGAACCTTCTGAGCGAAGCTCAGAGACTCTCGATGAGACGGTCCACCCGCTCGTCGGCCGCCTTGAAAGGGTCCTTGCACAACACGGTGCGCTGCGCCTGATCGTTGAGCTTGAGGTGGACCCAGTCGACCGTGAAGTCACGCTTGTGTTCCTTTGCGGCCTGAATGAAGTCGCCCCGCAGCTTGGCGCGGGTCGTCTGCGGCGGAGTCTCCATCGCCCGCACGATGGCGTCCTCGGTGACAACCTGATCCATGTGGCCCCGGCGGACCAGCATGTGATACAGGCCACGCTCCCTGCTGACGTCGTGATAGGCGAGATCCATCAGGGCCAGGCGCGGGTGAGCAAGTGGCAAGCTGTGTTTCTCGCGGTAACGCTCGATCAGGTGATACTTAGCTACCCAATCGCACTCCCGGCCCAACGACAGTGGGTCCTTCTCGAGGCCGGTGAGCAGGTGCTCCCACATCTCAACAGCCTTTTGCACCTGGGCCGGGAAACCAACGGTGCGGGCGTATCGCAACGCACGCTCGAGGTACTCCCACTGGATATCCAGCGCAGACAGCTCGCGTCCATTGGCAAGTCTCACTCGGCGTCGGCAGGTGACATCGTGGCTTATCTCCCTGATGGCACGGATCGGATTCTCGAGCGTGAGATCCCGGAAGACCACCTGGTCCTCCAGCATCTGAAGAATGGCTGCCGTGGTCCCCACTTTGACGTATGTCATGTACTCCGACATGTTCGAGTCGCCGGCTATCACATGGACCCGGCGGTAGCGTTCGGCGTCCGCATGCGGCTCGTCGCGGGTGTTGATGATGGGCCGGCTGCGGGTGGTCGCCGACGAGACACCTTCCCAGATGTGCTCGGCGCGTTGCGCCAAGCAGAAG
>JAOTWH010000252.1 GCA_029863035.1 Acidimicrobiia bacterium
CCGCGGAAGACGGCGACCTTCTCCACACTTTCCGCCAACTCAGCGGCGATCGTGGCAGCCCGACTCGCTGTGATCTGGCGCACCGAAGGGGCGAGGACGAATCCGATTGAATCGGCTCCGGCCTCTATGGCGACTTGGGCCGAGGCCAAGTCGGTTATCCCACAGATCTTGACGTGCAAACTCATGATGTCGATCCCATCGTCGCTGCAAGGCGACCGGCCGCGATCATCGCGCGGGCGGTCTCTGCCGGATCTTCTGTCGTCACGAGACCAGTACCCACCAGTGCGAGTCGGTAGCCGAGCAGAGCTGCCGATTCTGCATCCTGTGCCGACAGCACTCCGCTCTCTGCCACAGCCGGCAGATGATCGGGCAGAAGTGGGGCGAGGATGGCCAGCCGCTGAGGATCGACTTTGAGGGTCGTTAGGTCTCGGGTGTTGACTCCGATGAGAATTCCTCTGTCCAGGATGGCCGACGCCCGGTCCAGGTCTGCCTCGTCGAACAGTTCGACCAGAACGAACATGCCGAAACCGAGAGCGGTGTCGGTCATATCAACGAGGACAGCTGAGTCGGTCAGCCTGGCAATGAGGAGTACTCCGGAAGCACCCGCGGCACGAGCCTCTACCACCTGGATCGGATCCACCAGGAAGTCCTTCCGCAGGACTGGCACCCTGACGCCAGCCGCGGCAGCTTCGAGGTGATCCATGTGTCCATCGAATTTCGAGGGCTCAGTTAGGACGGAAACGGCAATAGCCCCTGCGCCCTCGAACATGTGGGCCAGCTCCACCACCCGCCCTCGCGGGTCGCCCACTGTGAGGAAGGTTCCATCTGCCGGGCTGGCGAGCTTCGCCTCCGCGATCAAATCGAATCCGGCAGTGGGAAGCTGCAGCGGAATGACGGGACGAGCTGATGAAGCTCGCGAGGTGAGGCCCTCCACGCCCGAGCTGGCCTTCGCAGCCCGAGCCCGGACAGCGCTCGATTCGGCCATGGTGGAGAGGAAATCAGACACGGGCGGTCTCGATCAGGCGGTCAACAAGCGCGGAGGCACTGCCGCTGTCGATGGCAGCGGCCGCCTTCGACACGGCATCGATCGGATCGGTGGCCTGCCCGGTCGCCCGCAGCGCCAGAGATGCGCCGAGTATCAGGGCGTCTCGATGAGGACCGAGCTCCCCGGCTAGCACCTTTCGCAGTTCTGTGGCGTTGAAGTCGGCGTCTGCACCGGCGAGATCCCCTGGATCGCAGCGAGGGATGCCGAACTCCGCTGGGTCTTCGACGGTATGGACCACCGATCCCGGTGTGACCTCGAAGAGCTGATAGGGGCCTACGGGAGTGGGTTCATCCCAGCCCGGCTCACCGTGAACTACCAATGCTCGCTCTATCGGCATGCCGGCCAGAGTGTGAGCGACCATGCCAGCTGCCTCGAGCGAGAACACCCCGATGACATAGAAAGGAGGGGTCGCTGGGTTGGCAAGGGGTCCAGCCAGGTTGAAGATGGTGCGTACCCCGAGCGCTTTCCGAACCGGGGCGATCGACTTCATCGCGGGGTGAAACGTCGGAGCGAACAGGAAAGTGAAGCCGCTCGAGTCGAACACCTCGCCGGCCTTGACTTCATCCCAGGGAACGCTCATTCCAAGGGCGGCCAGCACATCCGCGCTCCCGCTTTGGCTCGAAATCGACCGGTTCCCATGCTTGATCACGGGCACGCCGGCGCCAGCAGCAACCAAGGCCGACCCCGTGGAGAGATTGAGGCTCCCCGAGCCATCACCGCCGGTTCCCACAATGTCGATCGCCCGAACGTCTGGCGCGATATCGGGCCGTACGGCCAGCTCCCGCAGACCCAGAGCGAAGCCGCGTAACTCGTCGGAAGTCTCTCCCTTCGTTCGCAGCCCGGCCAGAGCCGCGGCGGCCAGCAACTGATCAAGCTGTGGGTCGGTTAGGTGGTCGAGGAGTTCGCGCGCTTCTGCCTCGGTCAGATCGGTGCCAGACAGGATCTTCTCGACGAGGTTTCTCATGTCGCCACCTCAACCGGCACCGGTGAGGAAACGGGTGTCATATCCAAGAAGTTCTGGAGGAGCCGGTCGCCAACAGGCGTAAGGAGGCTTTCCGGATGGAATTGGACACCCTCGATAGGCAGATGGCGATGTCGCACACCCATGATCTCACCTTCGGAGGTGTAAGCCGAGATCATCAAGTCGGACCCAAGTCCGTCCTCGGCCACGGCAAGAGAGTGGTACCGGCCCGCCTGGAATGGATTGGACAGACCCTGAAAGATCGTTCGCCGATCGTGATAGATCGGCGAAGCCTTGCCGTGCATCAGCGACTGGGCAGGAACAACACTGCTGCCGAAAACCGCGGCCAAGGCTTGATGCCCCAGACAAACGCCAAGAACTGGCACCAGGTGTGAGAACGCCTCGATCATCGTCATCGATACTCCAGCGTCTTCAGGGCGCCCGGGTCCGGGTGAGACGACCAGGTGGCTGGGCTCCAAGTCGATCGCCTCCTCTGTGGTGATGCCATCGTTAGTGCGGACCGTTACTTCGGCGCCTTGAGTCAAGA
>JAOTWH010000057.1 GCA_029863035.1 Acidimicrobiia bacterium
GCGAGCTGTGCCATGTCCAAGCCGTCTGATGTCCGAGTTTCGTCCGGCCGCCATGTTGCCCTCCTCGATGTCCTTTCGTTCATCTTGCCGCAGCGCGGGAATGTCTCCCAAGGGTCGGAGGTCCCAATGTGAAACGCGGTGGAAGCACACATCGTCGTTTCCGGTGACACGTTCGCGTCGTTTCCGGTGCCATTCCCGGGTCGTTGCACATCTGGAGCATCGCTATCTCACCGTTTGGACCTGGGCCACAACATGGATGAACATGAGAACGACGCCCCAAACCACACATAACACCAGTTACGTAGCGATACCGCCCATATCTGAGACCGCTCCAGAACGGCACCTCGGAGTGCGTTGTCGACGGCGCGTCGCTCGATGTCAACCCTGAGGATCGGGTCTTCCGGCTCTACGGGTCGGTGACCTCGCCGGGCACGGTTGGAGACGATGCGATCGGTAGGCGACCCCCTTGGCCGTATCTCAAGGGCTCCCAGCGAATAGAGGGCGGGCGTGGATCAAGAAACGGACCGGGTCGTGGCTATCGAAGCTACCGAGCGCGACGTGGCCGCCTTCGCCACGTTCTTCCAGCAAGCATGGCAAGAGGCCGGACCAGACGCTCCCGGCTTTGCCGGCGCCACCGAGGAAGTCGTGCGGGAGCTCACGACCCGGGAGGCAATACTGGAGAGAATCGGCGGACCCGATCGCAGGATGTTCCTCGCTCGGCAGGGCGGTAGGGTCGTCGGTTTCTCCGCCACAAGACGGATCGACGAAGCGACGGTGGAACTGGCCGGCGTCATCGTGCTGCAATCCATCGTGGGACGGGGCATCGGCACTCCACTCGTCGAGCAGGCCGTGGAGGTTGCCACGGACGAGGGCTACGCCCGCATGGTCGTACGGACCGAAACCACCAACGACAGGGCGTTGCGCTTCTACCAGGCCAGGGGGTTCACCCCCACCGGCTCAATGACGGAGCTAGTCGAGGGCAAACCCGTCGAAGTGTGGGAGCTGGTGCGCGATCTGTGGCGCACCATCTGAATGTTGTCGGGAGCGCGATCCTACGCCGATCACCCGGTCTGCTCCATAACGCCCCACCGACGAAGCGAGCCGAACGGCATTTCGGCGCTCGGTTACGCGATCGCCTCTGGGAACATTCGTCAGCGCTGATTGAAGAAGATGTCAGCGCGACGGCTGATCTAGACGCCCTCGGCGGCCCCGCACACTGTGTCGGTGATGAGGCGAGTCACCACGTATGGATCCATGTTGGCGTTGGGGCGACGGTCCTCGATGTAGCCCTTGCCATCCTTGGCCACCTGCCATGGGATCCGCACCGACGCGCCGCGGTTCGACACGCCGTAGTTGAACTCCGTCCACGGTGCAGTCTCGTGCAGTCCGGTAAGGCGCTCGTCAATGCCAGCCCCGTAATGCGCGATGTGATCGTCATGGGCCTTGCCCAAAGCCTCGGCCGCCTCGATCACGGCGTCGTAGTTCTCACGCATCGCATTGGTCGAGAAGTTGGTGTGAGCGCCCGCGCCGTTCCAGTCACCCTTGATGGGCTTGGGGTTGAGCGTGGCAGAAATGCCGAAGTCCTCGCCGATGCGATACAGAAGCCATCTTGCCAGCCACACCTGATCTGAACATTCGACGGGGCCGACGGGCCCGATCTGGAACTCCCACTGCCCCATCATCACCTCGGCGTTGGTGCCCGAGATGGCAAGGCCGGCTTCCATGCAAGCCTTGGTGTGGGCCTCGACCACATCGCGCCCGAAAACCTCGTCGTCACCGATGCCGCAGTAGTAGCCACCCTGTGGTGCGGGGAACCCGCCCTGGGGCCAACCGAGTGGCCGGCCTTCCTTATAGAAGGTGTACTCCTGCTCGATGCCGAACCACGGCTCGTGCTTGGCATAGCGCTCGGCGACCTCCACACATGCGGCCCGAGTGTTGGTGGCATGGGGCGTCATGTCGGTGTTGAGCACCTCACACATGGCAAGAACGTCGTTGCCGCCCCGCAGCGGATCTGGAATCGAATAGACAGGCCGGAGAACGCAGTCCGACTGGTCACCTGGAGCCTGGTTGGTGCTGGAGCCGTCGAAGCCCCAGATGGGCAGCTCTTGTCCATCTGGCACGACCATCGTCTTGGAGCGCAGCAACTGCGTCGGCTCGGAACCGTCCATCCAAACATACTCAGCGCGATAGGCCACGGGTTCTCCTTGGGTGCTCTCTTAACGCCGCGACAGGCGGCTGCCTAGGCCGAAACCTTAGCTGCCACCGGCCAAGGCCATGCGCTGTCTTAGCCCGAGACGGTGGTGGTTGTCTCTTCGTCTGGCGCGCTGTCGCTGAAGGTGCCAGAGATCTCTCCGGCCCTGAGCTGAATCGCTGCGAAGGCGGCACGGAGGTCGTCGCTCGCCAACTGATAGGCCTCAAAGGCAGCCACCCGCCCAGCGGCGGAGTCTGGATCGAGCAGGCCGGTCACCATGTTCTGGCCGGCGGTAGCCATAGCGAATGCTGCGTCGCGCAGCGGAATATGAGATCCCTCCAGGTCGGGCACCGTTGCGCCTTCGCTAACCCTGGTCGCGAAGTCCTCGGTATCGGTGGCCAACAGCCGAAGCGCATCGGCGGTGTCACCGAAACTGGTCGACCGAGCCTCCCAGTTGGCGTTTATCTCTCTTGCTCTTGTCAATAAGCCATCACTCTCGGCCACGTATCCCTCGACCGAAGCGATGTAGGAAGCAAGCACCGGCGGCAAAGTCGTGGTCGTGCTAGTTGCGGGAAGCGTTGTTGTGCTCGACACCGCCGAGGCGGTGGTCGTGGTGGTTTGCCCGTCCGGGACGGTCCCGGGCTCCAAGCTCTCAACAAAGATCCAGGTGGCCGCCACCAGCCCGGCGATCACGAATGGGAGGATGTACCTCCCGTACTTCGGATCAGGATTCGTGGTCATCGATCGGGACGATAGTGACGTCATCGAAGAAGGCCCCGGTTAGACAAGTAGTCTTCGAACATGGACCTCTCCGGCACGATCTCGCTGGTAACCGGCGGTGGCCACCGAGTGGGCAAGGGCATAGTCATGGCGTTGGCCGCAGCAGGATCTGACGTCTTCATCCACTACGGACGGTCCGACACGCAAGCGGCCGAAACTGCTGAACAGGCGGGTGCCCTTGGGGTGCGGACCGCTATCGGACCGGCCGACTTGTCAGATCCGAGAGCGGCTCCTCAGCTCGTTGCCGACGTCATAGGCAGCCTTGGTCCCCCCACCGTTCTCATCAACAGCGCATCTTCGTTCCCCGAGGACACCCTGGCATCGGTGAAGCTGGAGGACTTCGAGCGCACCATGCGACTCAGCCTGTACACCCCGGTCTTCTTGGCGCAGGCCCTGGTCGCCAACCTGCCGAATGGAGCAGAAGGGGCAGTTGTGAACGTGACCGACTGGCGCGCCGAGCGGCCGTACCCAGAACACTTCAGCTACACCCTCGCCAAGGGGGCGTTGATGGACTTCACCCGTGTCGCCGCCATCCAGCTTGCCCCCAGGGTGCGAGTGAATGCAGTGGCTTTAGGGGCGATCCTGCCGCCGCCCGGCAAGGATTCGGCTTATCTGAAGGAGCTGGCGGGCACGCTCCCGCTGAGAAGGATTGGTTCGCCGGAGCTGGTTGGGCAGACCGTTGTCCACCTGGTGCAGAACGACTTCATGACCGGTGAGATCGTTCGACTCGACGGCGGCGCGCATCTGGCATAGTGGTGCATCGAATGTCCATGGACCGCATCAACATCACGAATCTATTGGTGCGCGGCATCGTTGGCATCAACCCCGATGAACGGACCAAGCCTCAGGACGTTCTTGTCAATGTGACGATGCTCGTCGACACCACCAAAGCAGCAGTCAGCGACTCAATCGACGACGCCGTCAACTATCGAACGGTGGCCAAGGCCATGATCTCCCATATCGAACAGGGCGAGCCGATGCTGTTGGAGCGCCTGGCGGCCGAATTGGTTCAGATCGCATTCGACTCTGAAGACCGGATCGAAGAAGTCCAACTGAAGGTGGAGAAGCCCGGTGCACTCAGATTCGCAGAATCGGTCGGCGTCACCATCAAGCGGAAGAGGAGCGATGCCTAAGCCAACCGTCGTTCTGGTGGCGATCGGCAGCAACATCGAGCCGGACGACAACG
The DNA here is from genome assembly GCA_029863035.1 of Acidimicrobiia bacterium. Next base: position 4,158 of record JAOTWH010000057.1, read on the forward strand.
TTCCAGCTGCCATCCGCGCCATCGACCGTCACTCCGGCCTCGAGCTGATCGGGATCAGCCACGTGTACGAAAGCCCGGCGGTGGGCCACCCCGACCAGCCCCACTTCCACAATGCAGCCGTCAAGATCAACACACTGCTCGAACCGGCCGCCGTGCGCCAGGCGTTACGGGGAATAGAAGGGAACCTGGGAAGGGTTAGGACATCAGACAAGTACGCGTCCCGTCAGATCGATCTCGACATCGCCTTCTTCGGCGACCAATCGTTCGAACTGGCCGGCAACCAGATCCCTGATCCGGACGTTGCTATCGAGATGTATCTGGCGGCACCGCTGGCAGACGTCGATCCACACCGAATAGAACCGACCACCGGCCTGAGCCTGGCCGATCTGAAGGAGAAGATGATGAGAGAGGGGACCGCCGAGGTGACACCCGTTACCTCGAACATCAGACGACTCGATACCGATGGCCGATACGCGACCGACATCGACGGCGCCCGCGAGGAGACCTACGCCCCCAAGTATGAGGAGCTGGTCTCCGAGATGCTCCACCAACTCGGCGAAGACCCAAAGCGCGAGGGCCTGGTGAAGACCCCGTTGCGGGTGGCCAAGGCGATGGACTTCCTAACCAGCGGATACTCGACCAGCCTGGAAGAGGTCGTTAACGATGCCATCTTCGAAGAGGACTACGACGAGATGGTCATCGTCAAGGACATCGAGTTCTACTCGCTGTGCGAGCATCACATGCTGCCCTTCTTCGGAACGGCTGCGGTCGGATACATCCCCAACGGCCGCATCATCGGTGTCTCAAAGATCGCCCGCATCGTCGACCTGTTCGCGCGCCGGCTCCAGGTGCAGGAACGTCTCGCCAATCAAGTGGCCGACGGACTCATGGACGTGCTCCAGCCCCATGGTGTGGCGGTCGTGCTCGAGGCAAGCCACTTCTGCATGATGATGAGAGGTGTCCAGAAACAAGGAAGCTCGATGGTCTCGTCCGCCATGCGAGGGACCTTCACCGACAACGCTCGCACCCGTTCAGAGTTTCTCGAGCTCCTAGCCCACTAAGCGGTTCTCAACCGCCAGCGCCGCCATGTTCCAAGACGGCACCGAGCGACTGCGGCTCTTCACTTCCCCCTCAGGGGGAAGTACCCGAGCGAAGCGAGGGGGATGGGGGTGGTCGCGTGATGTCTCGTCCCCACCCTCCCCCTATCCCCCTCCCTGAAGGGAGGGGGATAACTAACCCGTCCGCTCCTTGACGATCCGCGGGATGTCGAGTTTCCGGACCGCACGCAGGCCGGGAAGCTGGGAGAGCAAAGCCACCACCATGATGGCCAGAGCCGACCACACCAGAGTCATGGGCTCCATGTGCAGCTCCATGCGGAACAGATCGGTGTTGAAGCTCGACATGGCCTGGGCCGAGAACCAGTAGCCAAGCGCCAGGCCGGGCACAACGCCGGCGGCTGCCACCACCAGGTTCTCCGATGTGATGAGACGCGAGATAGTGCTGCGCTCCATGCCAACGGCTTGCAGTGTTGCCACCTCCCTGGTTCGCTCGGCGATATTCACACTCATCGAGTTGAAGATGAGGGCGAATGCCATCGCCGCACCGAACACCAGCATCACTCCGACGAAGCCATAGAAGAGGCCCATGTAGCGATCGGCCAGCTCTTGCAAGGCCTTGGCGTCCGACACCGCGGCAACCTGCGGCAAATCGGTGAGCGCATTGCGCACTGCAATGCGGTCCGCTCCGCCCTCGTAGACGACCAGGGCAGAGGTAACCGGCAGGTCAACATCCGTCAGGGCCGAGACGCCCTGGCGCGAGGCGTAGAGGAAAGTGCCCATCGGCTCCTCGACGAATCCGACGACGGACACCTCCAGAGTCCAACCCACATCGGGCAGCATCACGTCGACTAGGTCACCCTGTGCGATCCCCAGTTCCTCTGCCAGGAATGACCCAACCAGCATGCCGTCGTTGGGCAAGGTTGATTCGGTACCACCCGGCTCATAGAAGCCGTGCATGGCGGTGTCAGCCTCCAAGATGACGAACGCAGTGTCATACCGCTCACCATTCGCCTCGACCGAGGCGGGTAGCTCCAACGACCGCTCAACCACCGCCACACCGGGTATGTCCGCCAGCGCCTCAACATCGGAGGTGGCCTGCGGCTCAACGAAGAACACCCGGGCGTCCTCGCGGCTGATGTCGTTGAACTGACGATCTATCACGTAGTTGACCGTGTCCAACATGCCCCACGACACGAGGATCAGCACCAGTGACAGAACAACACCGAGCATCGTGAAGATGGTGCGCCGTGGGCTGCGCTCGATGCCGCGCAGTGCCATTCGCCACCGAATCGGTAGTGAGCGCAGAATCGGGAGCACCCTTTCGGGGATACTGGGCCGTCCCCGACCTGTCGGAGTCACTCCTCGCATAGTCTCGGCAGGAAGCATTCGAGACGCCGTCCGCGCTGGAGCCCATGCGGCCAATACCGCCATGAATAGCCCGAACGCGACCGCCGCACCCAGCGTGGACCATCTCAGCTCGACCACTTTCACCGGCACCGAGATGATGTCTGTGTACCAACCGGTGATGACGCGGGCCAGCAAAACGCCGACGATCGCCCCCGGTATGGCGCCGGCCAGCCCTGGAGCCAGCCCATATCCGAGATAGTGACGTAGCACCTGTCGCTGGCTGTAGCCCTCGGCCATCAATAGGCCCACCTGGGGCCGCTGAGCGTGAACCATCCGATTCACCATCACATAGGAGGCCATGGCCGCTGCCCCCAAGAAGAGAATCGGGAAGAACAGAGACATCTCTTCGAACCCCTGCAGGTCCTGGGCCAGCGCCGCATTGGATGCTTGTTCGGTCCGGGTATAGGCCTCGGCGGCGCCGAGCGAGCGGGCCGTGGCGATCAGTTCGTCGGACAAGAGCTGGTTCTCTTCGCCACCGTCGTAATAGACGCCAACATCGTTGGCTACGGAGACGCCTGTTAGGCCGGCAACTGCGCTTTGGGGGACGAACACAACGCCGAAGTCCTCCGGGGTAGTCAACAGGTCTTGGCGATCCCGAGCCGGCCAGATGTACTCGGGCGAAGAGACAACTCCTGCTACGTCGACCGTCTCCCATCCCTGGGGCGTCAGCACATCCAGCGAGGTCCCCGGCCCGAGCTGGAACTCGTCGGCCAAGTGCTGCTCAACGAGAACTCCCTCACCGTCGAGGTACTCACCTTCCAACACCTTGACCATGTTCACTTCCGGCTGCACGCCGTCGGGCAGGCCGATAACCCGCCCCAACATCTTCACCCCTCCGACATGAAGGGGAATGTCCACCACGGTTCGGGCCTCGACCGCCTCCACGCCGTCCGTTCCTTCGGCTATGGCGACAAAGCGATCGACATCGCTGCCGCGCACGAACACGTTGGCAAACCGAAAGTCGGTGGCCGTGCGCTCGTAGGAGGCTTCGAGATTGCGGAACGAGTCGTAGGCAGAGGCGAAGAGGGCAATGCCAAGGAATACAGTCACGGTGACCGCGGCGAATTGCGGCCAGCTTCGACCGATATCTCGCCGCAACTTGCGGTGCAGCGAGGTCACCAGCTCAGCTCCGTGGCAGCCACCGGCTCCCTCACCTCATGGTCCTCCACCAGCGAACCCGAGTGCAGGCGCAGAACGCGGTCGGCCATCTCGCCTATGGCTGCGTTATGCGTGACCAGCAACACCGTATGTCCTTCCTCGCGGTTGAGGCGATGGAGCAGGTCGAGGATCACTCGACCTGTCTCGAAGTCGAGCTCTCCGGTCGGCTCATCGCACAGCAATAGCGGTGGCCCTTTCACGAGTGCCCTGGCTATGGCCACCCGCTGTTGTTCACCACCGCTGAGTTGGCCCGGGAAGTTGTCCAATCGATCGCCCAGGCCCACCTGCTCTAGCACCAGTCGGGAACGGCCTGAGGCGCCATCGGCGGAGAGCTCGGCGACCAATTCAACGTTTTCGAGCGCGGTCAGGGTCGGGATCAGATTGAAGAACTGAAAAACGAATCCGGCGGCGTTGCGGCGAAACCGGGTGCGGCCCTTCATGTCGAGAGCAGTCAGATCGACTCCGTTGACCTCGATCTCACCTGCTGTGGGTTGATCGATGGTCCCGACAAGGTTCAGCAGTGTGGTCTTGCCCGAGCCACTCGGGCCGAGGATGACTATGAACTCGCCATCGGGGATGTGGAGCGTGATGTCCTTGAGAGCATGTATCGCGGTCGGGCCCTCTCCGTACGTCTTCCAGACCCCAGCCAAGGACACAGCCATAGTTCGCTCCTCGTACGCGGAATACTCCGCTGTCAAGGTAGAACGCGGGCATCCACCTCGACCCGTGCCAAAGGGCACTTTTGGGTAGGGGAACTGGACGGTGCTCATGGAGTCATTTGAGGCTGCGCGATTCCCCTCGGAAGCCCAGTCCGCAGAAGTGTCCTGGCACCGTGCGATCGGGACTTTTGGTCCCTTCCATCGAGTTCCCCATCGGGCGTACGGTGGATAAGGAAGATCTCGACAGCGCCGGAGGGACGCCATCGCCAACGCCAACGCCAACGCGGCAGGGCACCATGGAATCCACGACGTCGTCATCACCGACAGCGTGGAAGACCGGGCTCGCCGGTTCGCCCGTATCTGGACGGCCGCTGCCGTGGCGTTGTTCGTGGTGCTGGCGGCAACTGTCGGCCTGCCCCACAGCCCAGATCTCGAAGCGTGGGAGCGACAGGGCCAGCTGGCAACCATGGGAGTCATCGGCATCGGCGCCCTGCTGGCGTGGAGATGGGAAGGCATCGGTGGCTGCCTCTTGCTCATCGCATCGGCTTCTCTCGGTGTGTTCGCCTCTCTTCAACATCAACCATTGATCGCGTTCCTGCCCACTGCCATATTCCTCACCCCGGCAATAGCCTTTCTGGTCGCATGGCATCGAACACGCACGGTCGCTGCGATTCTCACCCTGGGCGCGACGCTGCTTGTGGTTCTGGTCGGTGGCGGCATCGCCGCTCAAGCGATGTACGACTATGGCTATGGCCCCGCCCACCCCCAGTCGGCACTACCGGACCTACCTGACAGCGCGGTGACATGGATGTGGTCGGGCGCAGTCAGCGATACCAGCGCCGTGGTCGTGGCCCGGGTTGACGATGCCGGCCAGGTCGATTTGACACTCACGGCCGAAACTGGAGAAGAAGCCAACTACCGGGGTCGCCAGATCGAGGATGCCTGGAGATTCGTACTGAGCGGCCTGGAACCGGCCACCGAGTACACCTACCAACTCGCGATAGACGGTACGTCGGTGATCAACCGTGTCGGTTCGTTCCACACGTTCTCGTCCGGTCCCGCAAGCTTCAGCGTTGCGGTGGGTAGTTGCTCTCGACTCGGCTCCAACGGGATGGTGTACGAAACCATTCGAGCCGTCGAACCGGACCTCTTCCTGGTACCCGGCGATTTCTTCTACGCCGACCACATCCAGAGGATCGACCAGTTCCGTGCGGCCTATGACGAGACCCTTACCAGTCCCGCCCAAGCCGCACTTCTGGCGGAGGTACCGGTCGCCTATGTGTGGGACGACCACGACTTCGGGGGAAACGACTCCGGCTCGACCTCTCCAACCCGCGACATCGCTCGCAGGGCATTCTCCGCATACGTCCCCCATTACGCCCTCACGGGCACGGGCACCATCAATCAGGCTTTCGCTGTCGGCAGGGTTCAGTTCCTGATGCTCGACAATCGCTCGGCACGTGACGCCAAGAACGATCCAGACGGGCCAGCTAAGACGATGCTCGGCACCGACCAACTCGATTGGCTGAAGGCCCAGCTCCTCGAAGCCAACGACGAGTATCCGTTGATCGTGATCGTGACGTCGGTGCCCTGGATCGCACAACCGGAAGACGGGGCCGACCATTGGGGTGGATACTCCACAGAGCGGCAGGAAATCGCCGACTTCCTCGTTGCCAATGACATAGATGGTGTGTTGATGGTGGCCGGGGACGCGCACATGATCGCAATCGACGACGGGAGCAACACCAACTACTCCGCAGTGGGGAACACGAGCTTCCCACTGTTCCACGCCGCGGCGCTCGACCGCCCCGGAAGCACCAAGGGTGGACCATATAGCGAAGGGGCATTTCCCGGTGGCGGCCAATTTGGGCTGATCGAGGTGACCGACACCGGCACCGACCACATGATGATTGGACTGTCTGGGTTCGACTGGACCGGATCCAAGCTCGTCCACTACTCATTCGAGGTCTCGGCCCCGGAGGTGTCACCATGATCACCACCGGGACGCGTGCTCGCTTTGCTACCCGCCTCGATGGATCTGGCCACCTGATCGCAGAGGTTGGAGGGAAGGGAGCAGGCCTTGACTGGTTGCTCGCCAATGGATATCCAGTGCCGCAGGCGGCAGTCATCACCACCGCCGCCTACCAGGCTGCTGTAGCGGAAGAGGGCCTCCGCCTCCTGATTCAAGACCGCCGAACTTCGCCGCTGCCCCGACCCGACCACATTTCGGCAGAGAGTGCTGCGATAGAGAGGTCTTTCATTGGCGCTCATATCCCGGACCCGGTCGCAGCGGCCATCGACAGGATCGGCGGTGAGCTCCTGCGGGCGGGGCCGGTGGCCGCCCGGTCTTCGGCAACCGCCGAGGACCTTGCCGACGCTTCGTTCGCCGGTCAGTACCTGACCATCACCAATATCACAGGAATCGACGAACTGCACCTTGCGATCCGTCGATGCTGGGCGTCACTGTGGATGCCGGCGGCTCGGGCCTACCGCAAGCGCCACCGGGTGCCGGAAGGCAACCTAGCGATGGCCGTGATCGTCCAGGGGATGGTCACGCCTGCCTGGTCTGGAGTCGTGTTCACCAGGGACCCGCAGGGTCGTCGCCACCTGCTGCGGATCGAGGCCGTACCGGGCCTTGGCGAGGACCTGGTGTCGGGGAGAGTCACGCCATCTGACTATCTCGTCCGCCGCGACACGCTCGAGGTCGTCGAAGCGTCGAGGCAGGACGACCTTGACTTCCTCGAGGACCTTGCCCGGCTCGCCCTTCGAATAGAGCAAGCCACTCAAGCTCCACAGGACATCGAATGGGCGTACACCGATTCTG
>JAOTWH010000058.1 GCA_029863035.1 Acidimicrobiia bacterium
AACGGCCGCCGCAAGGCGGCCTTCGGTCTTTTCTGGGACCATATAGGTGGCCATTACCCTCGAAGACATGCAATTGTGGTTGGCCAGGCACGCCGAACCCCAGTGGGCAGTCGACGGCATCAATCAGCGAGACCCTCAGCTCACCGAGCGGGGTCATCAACAGGCAACACTGCTCGCCAAACGACTGGCCGAAGTCGAGGAGCCGTTCACCGAGCTCCTGGTGTCTCCGGCACGCCGGGCGCAGCAGACCGCGGCGCCGATAGCCGATGCGCTAGGCCTGAGTCCCCACACCATCGACGACCTCACCGAGATCCGGATGCCGGACTGGAGCGATACCCCGGAAGAAACCGTCCAACAGATCTTCAAGGCTTCCTACCAGCGGCCTCCCGCGCAATGGTGGGACGGCTTGGAGGGAGGCGAATCCTTCCGTGACTTCCACGATCGGATCACCGGTGCTTTTGCCGCCATGCTTTCCGACCGAGGACTGAAGCGACCCTCTCACGACGAACCGACCCAGCTATGGCAGGTGGCGTCCCATGATGAGAAGGTCCTGGTGGTGGCCCACGGCGGCACCAACGCGGTAGCGCTCGGCTTCCTGCTCGGTGCAGCCCCGACTCCGTGGGAGTGGGAGCGATTCGTCCTCGGACATGCCTCTTTGGCTTCGCTTGTGTCGTTCCCTTTAGGCGGTGAGCACATCCTTTCGATGCGCACCTTCAACGACTGCGAGCACCTGGCGCAGGAGATGCGTACCAAGTAGCGGCTCCGTTTGCCGTAGGGTCAGCGGGTGCACATCCCATTCATCGGCAATTGGAAAGAGAGCGAAGCACCGTTGCTGACCAAGGTCGGCATGGTGTTGAAGAACAACGCCAAGAAGGCGGCGACGCTGTCCAGTTGTTGTGGCAATCACGGAGAGCCAGGCTGTTGACGAGGTCCTGACGAGCCCGGTTCGGGCTCACACGATCACAGCCACGGGGACCACGACCACTAGGACCCCTCACCTGGCCGGCTACAGCCCGTATCGGCGTTCTCGTCGGGTGAAATCGCGCAGCGCCCGGAGGAAATCGACACGGCGGAACGCCGGCCAGAACACATCAACGAAGCTGAACTCCGAGTAGGCCGACTGCCACAGCAGGAATCCCGACAGCCGAGATTCGCCGCTGGTGCGGATCACAAGGTCGGGATCCGGCACGTCTGTGCTGTAGAGATGGGCAGCGATGCTGTCGGCGTCGATCTTGCCAGCCATCTCCTGTGGATCGAGTCCCTCGTTGCCCAGCCCGGTTACCAGATCGCGTACCGCGTCGACGATTTCTTGACGACCCCCGTAGGCCAAGGCGATCGTCAATCGGTGGTCACCACCCGAGGTCGCCTCTTCACATCGTTTAGCTGCTTCGACGACGTTCGCCGGCAACAGGTCGAGGCTGCCGATGAAGCGGATCGACCATCCGAGCCGTCCAGCAGTTTGCGGAAGCCTCTCGAACAACCCGACCAGCACCTCGAAGTAGGGTCTCAACTCCTCTGCCGGACGCTGCAGGTTCTCCTTCGAGAGCAACCACCCCGTCACGGCCGGGATCCCGAAGCCGTCGCACCAATTGAGGAACTCGACAAATCGGTCCATACCCATGCGGTAGCCGGCGGCGTAATCGATCAGCCCGCTCTCTCTGACAAAGCGACGGTGGCCATCGAGGATCACCCCAACGTGGCGGGGTAGGCGGCCGTCGTCGAGGTCTCTGGCCAGGCGATCCTCATAGAGGCGATAGAGGGGCCTCAACAAACTGCTGCGGATAGTCATGCTGATACCGATGGTAGAGAGACAACAACCGCCTATCCTGGTCTCTTCCCCTGATGAACCCTCCCGAACGAGTAACACTCGGCCCCATCCAGAACCCAGTGCGGGGTTTCCTCAATGGAACCGCTGCCATCGTGGCATGGGTCGGCCTGGCGTTCCTCGTCACCACCGGCTCCGGATTGTCGGCTCGACTGTCGCTTGCCGTTTTCGGTGCTGGGTTGGTGATCCTGTTCTCAGTCAGCTGCCTCTATCACGCGGTTCCCTGGAAGCCCACCGCCAAAGCCATCATGCGCAGGGTGGACCACTCCGCCATCTTCATTCTCATCGCGGCCACCTACACCCCGCTGGGGATAATCGTGTTCGACGGGTGGGCCAGTTGGCTGACGCTTGGAGTTGTGTGGGGCATCGCCGCCTTCGGCATCGGCCAACACGTCTTCTTTCCGCGCTCGCAGCAAGTTCTATCGATGATCCTCTTCCAGGTGATGGGCTGGTTGGCGGTCTTCATCATGATCCCGATGGGTCAACGAATTGGGTGGGAACCCGTTCTGTTATTTCTGGGCGGAGGCATTCTTTACACGGCGGGCATGATCTTCATGGCCACCGGGCGCCCTCGCCTGTGGCCGCGGGTCTTTTCTGCTCACGAGTTGTTCCACGTGCTCGTGATAGCCGCCGGCACTCTGCACTTCGTAGCCACCATTCGCTGGGTGGCCCCCTACAGCGCCTAGCTGCGCTCTATCCCCCGCTGGGCGGCCCATTCATCCAGCAACCGGTGTGCCTCTTCGACCTCGAACGGACCTTCGTCGAGGCGGTATTCCATCAACATCTCCATCGCCTCGCCAACCGCTGGACCAGGCGAAATACCCAGGTAAGCCATGACCTCGTTCCCGTCGATCGGCGGACGCAGCTTGTCTAGCTCCTCTTGCTGTCGCAGCTCGGCGATCCGCTGCTCCAACTCGTCGATTCGCCGCTCGATCTGGCGGGCGCGCTTCTCGTTGCGGGTGGTGACGTCGCACCTGACCAATTCGTTGAGGTCGACCAACAAGTGACCGGCGTCGCGTACGTAGCGCCGCACCGCCCGATCGGTCCAGCCCAACGCATATGTATGGGGGCGCATGTGTAGATAGACGAGGCGGGCAACGTCGGTGACGATCGGCTTGGGGTATTTCAGTTCCTGGAGCCTGGCCTTGGCCATGCGCGACCCAACCACCTCGTGGTGATGAAAGGAGACCTTCCTGTCCTCGATCGACAGCGTGTCCGGCTTTCCGATGTCGTGCAGCAGTGCGGCCAGGCGGAGCTCGAGCGCCGGTGAGGTCTTGGCCACAACGGCAACCGTGTGGGCGAGCACATCCTTGTGGCGTTGGTGAGGGTCATGAGCATCGGCCAAGGCCGTGAACTCGGGCAAGAACTCGTCGGCAAGACGGCTCTCAACCAAGCCCTCTAGTGCGATCGTGACGTGGTCACCGACGATGAGTTTCGACAACTCATCGCGTATCCGCTCTGCGCTCACGATGGACAGGCGGTCTCTCATTGTCGCCACGGCCGCCAGCGCCGCCGGGGTGGCTTTGAAGCCGAGCGTGGACATGAAGCGGTAGAGACGGAGCATCCGCAACGGGTCGTCTCCGAAGGAGATCTCAGGCCCCAGTGGAGTTCTGAGTAGCTTGGCCCCGAGGTCGGTCAGGCCATTGTGGGGGTCCACCATCTCTGGCTCGGGGAGACGAAGCGCTATGGCATTCACAGTGAAGTCGCGCCGGCCAAGGTCGGTCTCTATGTCGGAGGCGTACTCGACCTGTGGCTTGCGACTGTCGTCGCGATAGACCTCACTCCGGAAGGTCGTGATCTCCATTAGCTGACCGTCTTTGATCACCCCGATGGTTCCAAAGGCTTCCCCTGTGCTGAAGACCTCATCGGCCCAGCCCAACACCGCCTGCTTTACCTGCTCGGGGCGGGCATTGGTTGCGAAGTCGAGATCGGTGTGGGCGTTACCCAACAGCAAGTCGCGCACCGTTCCACCAACCAGGAACACCTGGAATCCAGCGCTGGCCAAGAGGTCGGCCAGAGCAGGTGCAAGAGCATCGCCGCTGAGTATCGGCTCGAGACGGGCCGGGATCATGGCTCATCGAGGATAACGATTGACCGCCAGGCGGTTTAGGCGGCGATTACGCCCTCGTGTTGTGCCTGCAGCTTGAAGTCCGACGGGCTGGTAGCTGAGGCCTGGGCGGTCTGGAAGGTGATCTGGCCCGCTTTGACCAGCTTGAGCAACGCCTGATCGAAAGTCTGCATGCCGTAGAAGTGTCCGTCGGCGATGACCTCATTTAGCTGCCATGTCTTGTCTGGATCGATGATCCTCTCCTGGGCCCTTTCGGTGTTGACGAGTACCTCTACCGCAGGGATGCGCCCTTCACCGTCACTACGCAGCAACAGGCGCTGACTGATGACGCCGCGCAGCGATCCAGCCAACATCAATCGGATCTGGCGTTGCTGGTGAGAAGGGAAGAAGTCGATAATGCGGTGGATGGTCTCGGTGGCATCGATGGTGTGGAGAGTCGAGATGACAAGGTGGCCGGTCTCGGCAGCCTTGAGGGCTGCGTCAGTGGTCTCGGCGTCTCGCATCTCCCCAATCTGGATGACATCGGGGTCTTGGCGCAGCACGCGGCGCAACGCTTCCGCGAACGTCATGGTGTCGACACCAACTTCGCGCTGACTGACGATTGAGAGCTTGTCTGGATGCAGAACCTCGATCGGATCTTCCAGGGTGATGATGTTGCAGCGTCGATTCGAGTTGATGTAATCGATGATGGCGCCCTGGGTGGTGCTCTTGCCGGAGCCGGTCGGACCGGTCACGAGAACCAGTCCTCGAGACTCGGCACCCAAGGTGCCTAGGACATCTGGCAAACCGAGCTCATGGAAGTTCTGACTGGCGGGTGAAACAGAGCGCATCACGAGGGTGACGGAGCCGCGCTGTGAGTAACAGTTCACGCGGAACCGGCCTAGCTGAGGCAAGCCGAACGCGAAGTCAGCCTCGTGGGTGTGGGTGAACTCCTCTGCGAGGTGGTCCGGGATTATCTCGGCAGCGATTCGCTCGGTGTCGGCTGCGGTCATCTTGGGCAGGTTGGACAGATGCAGCTCACCATCGATGCGAAAAACAGGGGGAGAACCCACCTTCAGGTGCAGGTCTGATCCGCTAACAGCTACCAGCTTCCCTAGAAGCTCTTCAACGCCAGGTTGTTCGGACAAGATGCCGTCCTCTCGTGCAACGGAGTGGTCAAGCCCTTTATCGGTAGAGGAGCCTCGCCCTTGAGAGGCTCCTCAACGAAGCCCGTGGGCCTCCAAGCTCTCTCCAACCTGGTCGATAATGCGCCAGGCAGAGTCGGGCGACCTACCGGGGGATAGCGGCGAGTCGCCACCGTCGATGGTGGCAGTCACAGAATTCTCGAGGGCCTCGAGGTTGTACCCCCCTTCGAGGAAATAGATCGTCCTCTTGGCAGGTACCGCCGCACGGAGCGCCGACGCCATTACCCCGTAGTCGCCATCCGACAAGCGCAATCCTGCCAAAGGATCTGCAGAATGGGCGTCGTAGCCGGCACTCACCAACAGCCAGGTGGCGCCAAAGCTTCTAATGGCAGGCACGATGAGATCGTTCATCGCGGGTCGATAGGCGTCCCCGCCGGTGCCCGTGGGCATGGGCAGATTGATCGTAAGACCCTCGCCACGGCCGCTGCCCACCTCGTCCAACCACCCGCTCCCTGGATAGGCGGGGAACTCGTGCAGCGATGCATAGAGCACTCGACCGTCGTTGTAGAAAGAGTTCTGGGTGCCGTTTCCGTGGTGCACATCCCAGTCCACGATGGCTACTTTCTCTCCCTCTTCGACCAGCGCCGCCGCCGCGATCGCGATGTTGTTGAACAGGCAGAATCCCATAGCTCGAGCGGTCTCGGCGTGGTGACCGGGGGGGCGAACCGCCAGGAACGCACCAGCGGTAGCGGTGGCGCTCATCTCCTCGATGGCGCTCAGCCCAGCACCGGCCGCCCGCAGAGCAGCCTCCCAAGAGGTCTCGACCGCCACCGTGTCGGGGTCGAGGTGGCCGCCGCCTTCCTCGCAGAAGCTCCGGATGAGATCTACGTATTCCGGACTGTGAATCCGGTGTAACGCGTCGAGGTGGACAACCGGAGCATCGCGGCGCTCGACCGTTGCAGTCGAACCCGATACCCCGCCTATGGCGGCGCCGAGGCGCGCCGGCCGCTCGGGATGCCCGGGCCCTGTGTTGTGGCGCTCGAAAGATGGATGGGTGTACAGAAGCAAGTCCACGATGACACTCTGGCAGGCGGCGGCGCGGCCTGCAGTACCCTTGGCTGGTGGCGAAGACTGCCCAACCCGGGCCCGCAGCTCCCAAGGTCCGCTTGTTCGAGACATGGCCCGGTCCAGTGACCCTGCGCAGAGGTTGGGCCAAGGCCGCCGCTCGACCGTGGAACCAGGATTACAACGACGCCCATCTGCGGATCATCAGGGGCGGCCCCGGGTTCATTGCTGGCTGCGCAGAGAGGCTCTTTGCTGCTGGGGCCCCTTCCGTCATTTCTATTCCCCTGCCCTACGCTGCGGCCCGGCCCTGGAGGGCGGCAGGTTTCGAGCCGTACCTCAACCTCGCTCTGCTGCGATTGGACCTCGGATCAAGTCCCCGCACCCCAGACCACCTGGTTCAGCAAGGTTCTCGCGACGATGTCGCGGCCGCAGCGATCATCGACTCGGAAGCGTTCGAGCCTTTCTGGCGGCTGGATGCCATCGGGTTGACCGAGGCACTTGATGCCACCGCCAAGTCGACCCTTCTGGTGATTCGGGACGATGTTGGCGGGTTGGCCGGCTTCGCCATCCTCGGCCTCGGCCATGCTCTTGCCTATCTGCAGAGGATGGCGGTGTTGCCGCGCTGGCAACGACAAGGCATGGGTCGCTCCATGGTGCGAGCATGCGCCCGCCAGGCGCGCCAGAACGGGGCCGGAGCCCTGCTGCTCAATACCCAGACCGACAACGGATCTGCACGCTCTCTGTACGAGCAGGAGGGCTTCATAAACCTGACTGATTCGCTTGGCCTGCTGCGTCTCGCCGCCGTCTGAGCTGACACTGCCACCACACCTGCACAGTTACTCTCGACCTCGGTGGCCCCACTTCTTCCCGATCGATTCCATATAGAGGTCAGGTTGGGGCGCGTCGACGATGTCGAGGCCTGGCTCGCCACCGATGAGATGCTCGATAGACCGGTCATGGTCGAATGGCTCGGACCGGAGGCATCTCCGCAACGGAAAGCTCAGTTCCTTGCGGCATTCAGGGCCGCGGCGGGGGTTTCGCACGATCATCTGGCTTCGGTATTCGCCGCCGACGACACCGGCCAGGGAGCCTATGCCGTGAGTGAATGGACCGGCGGGGTGAGCGTGGCCGATCGGATCAAGGCGGGGGAGACCATACCCGTGGAGGATTTCCTTCCCAACGCCGCCGGCCTCGCCGATGCTCTCGCAGCGCTCCACGAAGCCGGAGTGGTGCACGGTGCCATCGGTCCGGACACCATCCAGTTCGCCGCGGCCCACCCCGGCAAGATCTCCGGCTTCGGCAAGAGTCACCAACGCGGTGATCAACTCTCCGATACCAAGGATCTTTCCCTTGCCCTTATCGAGGGGATCGTGGGCGGACCAACCGACCTGCCACCATCCCAGGTGGCCCAGGGGCTCTCTTCGGCGGTTGACGAAGCGCTGATCGCCGCGGCCGATGGCCGCATGAGCGCGACCGATCTCGCTGCCGCTTTGCGAGCCTCGCCGAGCAGCGCTCCGAGCCGGGAACGCCGCGCCGGGTCACGGCTGTGGCTGGCCATCGGCGCTGGCTTGTTGGTGGCGGCTGTTGCGATCATCGTGGCTGGTTTCCTCATCGATACTGGCTCCGAATCGCCCTTCCTGTTCCCGGCGGGCCCGGTGGCCACGACCCCCGAACTCGATCCGACATCCGCCGCCCCCACTACCTCGTTGCCCGCTTCTGCGGGGCAACTGATCACGGTCGCGGCCGCATATGACCCGTTCGGCGACGGTGTAGAACGAAATAGCGACATATTCCTGTTGGCCGATGGGGACACCTCCACGGGCTGGCGCACCGAGCGCTACTTCGACCCACTTCGCAGCATCAAGGGAGGCGTTGGCGTGTCGTTCGCCACTACCGGAACACCGACAGTTTTGGATATGACAGCCAGCGACGGCCTGCGCTATGGGATCCAGTGGGCGGAGCAGATACCAGCCGACTTCTCCGTGTGGGAGGAGGTTGCCTCTGGCACGGTGGTAGGCGGTAGCGCCACCATCCAGCTTCCAGCGAGAGTCGACGGACACTGGTTGATTTGGCTCACCGACCTTCCAGCAAACGATGAGTTCTTCTTTGGCTACCTATACGAAATACAGTTCCGACCATGACTCAACCCTCCGACTTCGATCGCGGGTTGATCGACCGGTTCCTCGGCGGCGACCAAGCGGCGTTCAACGACCTCATGGCGGCGCACGAAGACAGGGTCTTCGCGGTTTGCCTGCGAATGCTGCGCGATCGCGAGGCGGCGCTCGATGCAACGCAGGAAACGTTCATCACCGTGTTTCGCAAAGTGGGTAGCTTCGCCGGAAAGTCAGCCTTCAGCACGTGGCTTTATCGGGTCGCCGTCAACACTTGTTACGACTCATTGCGGCGGCAGAAGCGTCATAGGGCCGATCCACTGCCTGAACACCACGACCCACCAGATCGCACCAGCGGTGACGCGCTGGCCGCGGCCGAGCTTCGCCCAGACATCGAAACCGCTCTCGCCGAAGTGCCTATCGAATTCCGCTCAGCCATCGTGCTGGTCGATCTCCAGGGGCTATCTCTACAGGATGCCTCGGACGCCCTGGGAGTGGCGGTTGGCACGGTGAAGAGCCGTTTGTTCCGAGGAAGACGAATTCTGGCTGAATCTCTCGGGAACCTTTTACCCGCGCCGCACACTCCAAGAGATGAAGAACATGCATAACCACGACCACGACCTAATCGCAGCCCTGGCCGAAGGGGCGCTCGACGCCGCGGAAGCGGCCAGAGCTTCCGCTGACATCGGCGGGTGTGCCGAATGTCAGAGCGAGCTCGACGCCCAGCGCCTTGCGCTGTCGGCTATGAGCGAAGCACCAACACCAGGTCTTTCGATGCAGGAGTCCGCTCAGATGCGCCGCGGCGTTGCCGATGCGCTCGGCATCGAGAACGCCCCAGCTGCTCGCCGGGAGCGACGATTGCCCTGGGCCGGCTTGGTCACCGCCGCCGTCGTCCTGGTCACAGTGGTGGCAGCCGCCCCGTTGCTCAACCTGCTGTCCACCAGTGGGGACAACTCAGCAGATGGGCCATTAGCCCAAACCGAGGCTCGTGCCGACCTGGAGACCCCCGAGCTTGGCGCCGACGACCTCGCCAGCGGAGATGCAGGCACGGCGGCGCCTGCGGCCGAGGCCCCAGCTGCTGCCGAAGCTCCGGCCACCACCAACTTCGCCGCCGCCACCGAGGAAGACGGCGCTGCGGGTGTGCCGAAACTGCTCGCATTCGGCGAGATATCGCCTGAGGACATCGAATCCATTCGAGACGCCTACGCCGCCTATCGAGCGTCCGGGTTATCGCTGAGCCCAGGAACCCTTCATTTCTCAGACGAGCAGATCGACCAACTGAACGATCAGCTTGGCGATCTCCAGCTGACCGATGCAACGTCGCTGACGCCATACTGTGAGATAACGGCGACGGACAGTTGGGTCTACCAACAGATCGGAAGCGGGACATTGGATGGCCGTCAGGTGTTGGTTTTCGTCGGCCCGTTCGCCGACGAGCCGATGGTTGTACTCCTCGATGCTGAGACCTGCGAGCAGGTAACGACAAGTAGCGACCAATAGCACCTTCGCTAACCTGATTCGTTAATGGATGACGAAACGCCGGAGCAGGATTTCCCCACCAAGATCGCCGATTCCATCGAAATGGCCGCCGGGAAAGTGCGGGCTCTGACTATCGATCGGGTGGACGGGGCCGCCAAGTGGGCAGCGCTAGCTGTGATCTTGTTCGTTCTCGCCATCGTGGTGTTCGTCTTCCTCGTCATCGGTTTGCTTCGCCTCGGTGGCGAGGTGGTTGGCACCGAGTGGTCCTACGTGATTCTTGGGGGATTATTCGTCCTCGGCGGGGCGTTGGTGTGGAGGCTCCGCAACAAAGTGCCTCAGGAGGAATCCGAATGAGCGAAAAGCTGATCATCATTGGCTCGGGTCCGGCCGGTCTCACCGCCGCGATCTACGCAGCCCGTGCCGATCTCGAACCTCTGCTCTTCGAAGGCGCTCAGGCCGGGGGTCAGTTGATGCTCACCACCGACGTCGAGAACTACCCCGGTTTCCCCGACGGGATCACTGGTCCCGAGTTGATGCAGAAGTTCCGCGAGCAGGCTGAACGGTTCGGCACCCGAATCGTCACCGACGACGTGACCGCGGTCGATTTCTCGGTGGCACCCTTCATCGTGCGGGTGGGAGAGGACAGTCACGAGGCCGACGCCGTTGTCATCTCAACCGGCGCTTCAGCCCGCTGGCTCGAGATCCCCGGCGAAGAAAAGCTGCGCGGCCATGGCGTGTCAGCATGCGCCACCTGTGATGGATTCTTCTTCAAGGAGAAGGAGTTGGTTGTGGTCGGGGGAGGTGACTCCGCCATGGAGGAAGCATTGTTCTTGACCAAGTTCGCTTCGAAGGTCACCGTCATTCATCGCCGCGATGAGTTCAGAGCGTCGAAGATCATGGCCGACAGGGTCATGAAGAACCCCAAGGTCGAAGTCATGTGGGACAGCGTGGTAACCGAGGTACACGGTGAGACCTCTGTGACCGGTGTGAGGGTGCGCAACACCAAGACCGCCGCTGAGTCGGACTTTGCCACAGAGGGGTTGTTCGTTGCCATCGGCCACACACCGAACACAGATCTGTTCAAAGGTCAGCTAGAGCTAAACGACAAGGGCTATATCGACGTATTCGAGGGAACTACAACGTCTGTGCCGGGTGTCTTCGCTTCCGGAGACGTCGTTGACTTCGTATACCGTCAGGCCGTGACCGCGGCGGGAACCGGCTGTGCAGCAGCTCTCGACGCCGAACGTTGGCTCGAAGCCCGAGAGGCCTGAAGGAACACAAAGGGCTCCGCGGCGGTTATAGGTCGTGCAATTCAAAAAGGAGACAATGAAAATGGGTGAGAACACGGTCACCGTTAGCGACTCTGACTTCGAAGCTGCCATCTCGGGCGATAAGCCGGTGTTGGTTGACTTCTGGGCCGAATGGTGTGGGCCGTGCCGCATGATCGCTCCGGTGCTCGACGAGGTCGCTACCGATCACAGCGACAAGATCACCATCGCCAAGCTCAACGTCGACGAGAACCCCCAGTC